>NZ_JBEXTB010000018.1:0-118946 GCF_040613915.1 Streptomyces sp. NPDC006193 | reverse complement strand
ACCTGCAGACCCGGCCGGGCCAGCTCGGCGCGCATGAGCAGCGCCATCACGCCACCGATCAGGAAGAACGCGAACGACGTCGCCAGATACAGCGTTCCGATCGTCTTGTGGTCGGTGCTGGTGAGCCACTGCACGGCCCTGGTGTCTTGGATCCTGTTCACGCCCCGGCTGTGTCCGCGCCCGGGCCGCACGTCACACTCGGACCGTGCGAGGAGCATCACGCGGGAAGGGTGTGACGAGCCGGGGGGTGCCGGACACCAACGGAGCATGAGCAACGACGATGCCTTCGCCGCTGCCTATCGCGAGCACTACTGGGCGGTCAGCCGCTACGTCGCGAGGCGGCTGCAGGGGCGGCCCGACGAGGTCGAGGAAGTGGTGGCGGAGGTGTTCGCGGTCGCCTGGCGGCGCCGCGGCGACCTGCCGGCCACCCCGCTGCCCTGGCTGTACGGGGTGGCCCGCAACTGCCTGGCCAACGCGGTACGCGGCTACGGGCGCCGGCGCCGGCTGGTGGACCGGCTCGGCAACGACGAGGCCGCGCACGGCCGGCACATCGCGGCCGGCCCCGGCGCGGAGACGCCGGGCGGCTGGGTGCACGAGGCCCTGGACCGGCTCTCCCCGGCCGACCGGGAGGTGCTGCGTCTCGCCGCCTGGGAGGAGCTGGACGCCGAGCAGATCGCGGTCGCCCTCGGCTGCGGCCGGCGTGCGGCGGCGATGCGCCTGCACCGGGCCCGCCGCCGGCTGCGGGCCGAGATCGACCGCCTGCGGGCCCCGGCCCCGCGGCCCGTGCCCCCGGTCGACGCCACCCCACGCAAGGACCCCCGCCATGCCTGACGAACTCGAACTGCTGCGCCGCGCCAACCCGGTGCCGGGCGACGGCCCGCGCTTCGGCGACGGCCCGCTGGACCACCGCGCCGAGCGCCGTCTGGAGCGGCTCCTCAGCCGGCCCCCCGCACCCCGCCCCGCCTCCCGTGCCCGGTGGCCCGCCGCGGTCCGCCGGCTGTCCGCGGTCGCCTCCCGTGTCCGGTTCCGTCCCGCCCCCCGGCCCCGGCCGCTGTGGGCCCTGACCGCCACCGGCCTCGTCCTGGCGACCGTGCTGGCCGCCCTGCTCGGCGGGCCGGACACCCAGCCCGCCGTCGCCGCGCCCCGGCCGCTGGCCGTCCGCGCCCACTCCACCGCCGTACCGCTGGACGAGATGGCCCGGCTGGCCGCGGCGGCCGCCGCCGGCGGCACCCCGCGCCTGCGCAAGGGCACGCACGTGCAGTCGTGGAGCCTCGGCATGAGCGACGGCGAGCCGCCCGTGACGCTGCCCCAGGAACGCGTGGTGCGCTGGCGGGCGGACGGCAGCCGCACCGAGGTGGTCGTCGCGACCGACCCGCGCCGTCCCGGCCGCCCCGTCGTCACCGACGCGGGCGGCGAACCGCGCCCGGTCGAGGACGGCCACGTGCTCAGCCGCCGGACCTACCCGCCGAGCTGGAGCGACGCCCCGCCCGAGGCGCCCCCGCCGCACACCGCGCCCGCCCTGCGTGCCTACCTGGCCGAAACGGTGCGCGCCGGCACCCTGGACACCGGCGAACTGCTCCTCGCCGTGGAGGAGTTGCTGGGCCACTGGACTCTCGGCGCCCGCGAGACGGCGGCCCTGGTGTGGGTCCTCGCGGACGCCCGGGGAATACGGCCCGCCGGGCAGGTCACCGACCGGCTCGGACGGCCCGGGCAGGCGTACGTGTACGAGGCACCCGGCGGCGCCCGCCGGATGCTGATCCTCGATCCGCGCACCGGGACCGTCCTCGGCCTGGAGACCACGTTCACCCGGGACGAACCCCGGTACGGCGTGCGGGCCGGCGACGTCATGCAGTACAGCGCCTGGCTGCGCTGACCCCGGCCGGGCGCGCCCCGGACGCGTCGCGGCGCGCCGGGCGCCGCGGGCCGCCGGGCGGCCCGGGGCGGAGCGGCGGGGAGAGGGCCCAGGCCGGTCGGGCGGCGGCCCGGACCCGTGCGACCTCCTTTCCGGTGGCCCGCCGTACCCGGCCGGCCCTACTCGTCCCAGGCCTGGACGACGAGCTGGTCGGCGATCTTGCCGTCCCGCAGGGTGACCATCGACTCGGCCAGGACGCGCGTGCCGTCCGGGTACTCGCAGGACTCGCTGTAGGCGGCGTGATCGCCCTGGACCACGCACTGCTCCATCCGGTGCGTCATGTCGCGGCTGTAGATGTCGTCCAGCAGCTCGGCGATCCTGGCCCGGCCGTGCAGGACCGTGGGGTGGCTGGGCTGGCTGTCGCGGTCGACGATGCGGATCTCCGCGTCGTCCGTGTACATCGACAGCAGGGTGTCGCCGGTGTCGCCCTCGATGGCCCGGCGCAACGCCTCGGTGTCGAAGGCGGAGCCTGTCTCGGTGCCCATGGTGACCTCCTTCGGGCGTCCGCGGCCCGACGGGAGCGGGCCGCTCGGGCCCCACCTCCGAGACTCCTCCGCCCCGGAGGCCGCGGCAAGCGCGGCCGCCGCTCCACCTCACGGGTGAGTGCGGGCCGCCGCCCGTGTCCGGCCGGGTTCCGCACCCGTTGCTGAAGGCATGATCTCAACACGACGCATCGCCTCCGCCCTCGCGCTGGCCGCCGGGGTCGCCGGCCTCGCCGCCCCCGCGGCGAACGCGGCCGGGTCCGCCGCACCGCTCACTGGGGAGACCGGCGCCCTGACCGTGCTCGACTCGCTCGCCGTCACCGGCATCCCGGAACCGCAGCGGGACCAGGTCCCGCGGGTCAGCGAGCAGCTGCAGGAGCTGGAGCACCTGCGCGACCTGGGCCAGGTGGGGCAGGTCCTGGCCCCCGCCGCCCCGGTGCGCGGTCCGGTGTCCGGCATCGGCTGACCCGGCGCGGGACGCGAGGGCCGTCCCGCCCGGGACGGCCCTCGCGCCCCGCCCGGCCCCGCGGCCCTCGGACGCGGCGCCCGGACCGGGCCGGCGTACCCGCCCCGCGGCGGCACCGCCTCCCCCCTTCCCCGAGCGGCGCGGAACCCCGCGCACGCCTCCCTGCAGCGCGTCCCCCGCTGCCGCTGCCGCCGCCGTGCGGAGCGCGCCGGAAAGATCCACCGGTCATCGCCGTGGCCCGCCCCGCTGCCGATCGGGCGCGCGTAGGGTCGGCAGCGAAGGCACACGAGGGAAGGGGCCAGGACATGGCGCAGGAAGTACGCGGCGTGATCGCACCGGGGAAGGACGAGCCCGTACGGGTCGAGACGATCGTGGTCCCGGACCCGGGGCCGGGCGAGGCAGTCGTACGCGTGCAGGCCTGCGGCGTCTGCCACACCGATCTGCACTACAAGCAGGGCGGTATCTCGGACGACTTCCCCTTCCTGCTCGGCCACGAGGCCTCCGGCACGGTGGAGTCGGTCGGCGAGGGCGTCACCGACGTCGCCCCCGGCGACTTCGTCGTCCTCAACTGGCGCGCGGTGTGCGGACAGTGCCGGGCGTGTCTGCGCGGGCGGCCCTGGTACTGCTTCGGCACCCACAACGCACGGCAGAGGATGACGCTCGCCGCCACCGGGCAGGAACTCTCCCCGGCCCTGGGCATCGGGGCGTTCGCCGAGAAGACGCTGGTGGCGGCCGGCCAGTGCACCAAGGTGGACCCGGCCGTCTCCCCGGCGGTCGCGGGGCTGCTGGGCTGCGGGGTGATGGCCGGCATCGGCGCCGCCCTCAACACCGGAGGGGTCGGCCGGGGCGACTCGGTCGCCGTGATCGGCTGCGGCGGTGTCGGCGGCGCGGCCGTCGCCGGGTCGCGCCTGGCCGGGGCGGCGAAGATCATCGCCGTGGACATCGACGACCGCAAACTGGAGAAGGCGCGCACGCTGGGCGCCACCCACACGGTCAACTCCCGGCAGGCCGACCCGGTCGACGCCGTCCGCGAGCTGACCGGCGGCTTCGGCGCCGACGTCGTCATCGAGGCCGTCGGCCGCCCCGAGACCTACCGGCAGGCCTTCTACGCCCGCGATCTCGCCGGCACCGTCGTCCTCGTCGGCGTCCCGACCCCGGAGATGAAGCTCGAACTGCCGCTGCTCGACGTCTTCGGCCGCGGCGGCGCCCTCAAGTCCTCCTGGTACGGCGACTGCCTGCCCTCCCGTGACTTCCCCATGCTCGTCGACCTGCACCTCCAGGGCCGCCTGCCGCTCGACGCGTTCGTCACCGAGACCGTACGGCTGGACGAGGTGGAGCAGGCGTTCGAGCGGATGCACCACGGCGACGTGCTGCGCTCGGTGGTGGTGCTGTGATGGCCGCCCGCATCGAACGCCTCGTCACCTCCGGGCAGTTCACCCTGGACGGCGGCACCTGGGACGTCGACAACAACGTGTGGCTCGTCGGCGACGACCACGAGGTGATCGTGATCGACGCCGCCCACGACGCCGCCGCCGTCGCCCGTGCCGTCGGCGACCGCCGCCTCGCCGCGATCGTCTGCACCCACGCCCACAACGACCACATCAACGCGGCGACGGAACTGGCCGACCGCACCGGCGCCCACATCTGGCTGCACCCCGACGACCTGCCGCTGTGGCGGCTCACCCACCCCGGCCGGGACCCCGACCGGCACCTGCGCGACGGGCAGGTCATCGAGGCCGCCGGCGCCGACCTCACCGTCCTGCACACCCCCGGACACGCGCCGGGAGCCGTCTGCCTGTACGACCCCGGCCTCGGCGTCGTGTTCACCGGCGACACCCTCTTCCAGGGCGGCCCGGGCGCGACCGGACGCTCCTACTCCCACTTCCCGACGATCATCGCCTCGATCCGTGACCGGCTCCTCGGCCTCCCGCCTCACACGCAGGTCCTCACCGGCCACGGAGACGCCACGACCATCGGCGCGGAGGCGCCCCACCTGGAGGAGTGGATCGCGCGCGGGCACTGACGGGAGCCGGAAACCGCAGGCGGGCGACGCCGTGGCGGACCTAGGATCACGCGCATGACCGCACAGACGATCGACATCCGCCACGGCGTGCGCGTCCTGCGCTGCGCCCCCGACGGCCCGCTCCTCGACGGCGAGAGCGCGGCGCTCGACCTGATCGGCGACGCGCTCGGGCAGGACGCCGGGCTGGTCGCCGTGCCCGTGGAGCGGATCGCCGGCGACTTCTTCCGGCTGCGGTCCGGCGTCGCGGGCGCCGTCGTCCAGAAGTTCGCCGTCTACCGGCTGCGCCTCGCCGTCCTCGGCGACGTCTCCGCGCAGGTCGCGCGGAGCACCGCCCTGCGGGACTTCGTCCGCGAGTGCAACCGGGGCGACCAGCTGTGGTTCCTCGCGGACGAAGCGGAGCTCGACGAGCGACTGCGCGGATGAAAGCCGACAGGAGTTGTCCGGTTTCCCGGTGAGAGTGGGGGCGGCAGCAGTACCACCGCACAGGAGGCCGGACATGTCAGGACCGCTCGAGGGCAGGGTCGCACTGGTGGCGGGGGCCACCCGGGGAGCCGGCCGCGGCATCGCCGTGGAACTGGGCGCGGCCGGCGCCACCGTCTACGTCACCGGCCGCAGCACCCGCGCCCGCCGCTCGGAGTACGACCGCCCCGAGACCATCGAGGACACCGCCGACCTCGTCACCGCCGCGGGCGGTCGGGGCGTCGCCGTGGCGGCCGACCACCTGGACAGGTCCGCGGTACGGGACCTGGTGGCCCGCATCGCGGACGAGCAGGGGCGGCTGGACGTCCTCGTCAACGACGTCTGGGGCGGCGAGAAGCTCTTCGAGTGGGACACCCCGGTGTGGGAGCACGACCTCGACAACGGCCTCCGGCTCCTCCGGCTCGGCGTCGAGACCCACGCCGTCACCAGCCACTACGCCCTGCCGCTCCTGCTGCGGCGCCCGGGCGGCCTCGTCGTGGAGGTCACCGACGGCACCGCCGACCACAACCGCGACACCTACCGCGTGAACCTGTTCTACGACCTCGCCAAGGCGTCCGTGCTGCGCATGGCCTTCGCCCTCGGCCACGAACTCGGGCCGCGCGGCGCCACCGCCGTCGCGCTCACCCCCGGCTGGATGCGCTCCGAGATCATGCTCGACGCGTACGGCGTCCGAGAGGACAACTGGCGGGACGCCCTGGAGCGGGAACCGCACTTCGCGATCTCCGAGACCCCGCGCTTCACCGGCCGGGCCGTCGCCGCGCTCGCCGCCGACCCCGACGTGGCCCGGTTCAACGGGCAGTCGCTCTCCAGCGGCGGCCTCGCCCGGGTGTACGGCTTCACGGACCTGGACGGCAGCCGGCCGGACGCCTGGCGGTACCTGGTGGAGGTGCAGAACGCGGGCAGACCGGCCGATGTCACCGGATACCGGTGAGGATCGCCGAAACGGCCTGCGGCCACCGCCGCCGGCCGTACGGTCGGCCCATGACCGATCCCACTCGCTTCGCAGGACACGGAGTACTCGTCACGGGCGCCGGCCGCGGCATCGGCGCCGCGGTGGCCCGGCGGCTCGCCGAGGAGGGCGGCCGCGTCCTGGTCACCGACCGGGACCTGCCGGAGGCCGAGCGGACCGCGTCCGACATGCGCCGCCGGGGCCTGGCCGCCGAGGCGTTCGCCTGCGACGTGGCCGACCGCGACGCCGTCGAGGCGGCCGTCGCCCGCGCCGTCGCCGTCTTCGGCTCCCTCGACGTGCTGGTCAACAGCGCCGCCTGCTGCAGCCCGGACGTCCCGCTCTTCGAGGACGACCCCGACGAGGCGTGGGCCCGCGACCTCGACGTCACCCTCACCGGGGCCTACCGCTGCTGCCGTGCCGCGCTGCCGCACCTGGCCGCCTCCGGACGCGGGGCGATCGTGAGCATCGGCTCCGTCAACGGCCTGCAGGACTTCGGCAACCACGCCTACAGCGCCGCCAAGGCCGGTCTCGGCTCCCTCACCCGCACCCTCGCCGGGCACGCGGCGGCCCGCGGGGTACGGGTCAACCTCGTGGCGCCGGGCACGGTCCGCACCTCGGCGTGGGAGGGCCGCGAGGCGGAACTCGAGGCCGTCCGCCCCCTGTACCCGCTCGGCCGGATCGGCGAGCCGCAGGACATCGCCGCCGCGGTCGCCTTCCTCGCCTCGCGCGACGCCGCCTGGATCACCGGCACGACGCTGGTGGTCGACGGCGGCCTCACCGCCGTCAACACCGGCTTCCGCGCGGCCCTCGAACGCCCGCGCGCCCCGCGGAACCCGCCCTCCGGGCAACTCTGAGCGGCCCGGCCCGCGGTGACGAGTTCACCGTTTCGTCACAGCATGACCGGAACCACAACCATCGGCGGCCGGGCCGGGTCTAGTAGTCCGCAGGCGCGGGAACCGCGATGGGGAGCACCGGGGGAGGCCCTGGGCGCACCAGGGGAACAGGGGAAGAGGTCATGATGGGCGTCACACACAGACGAGGGGTCGTCGCAGCGGGGGTCACGGGACTGGTGGCGCCGCTCGCGCTGGCCTTCACCGCGGCGCCGGCGCAGGCCGCGAGCTGCACCACGCAGACCGGGCCGTACCAGAAGCAGGTGGAGAAGTTCCTGGGCCGGCCGGTCGACGGCAAGCAGTCGGCCGCCGACTGCAAGGCCGTGCAGGCCTTCCAGAACAAGCACGGCATCACCCCCGCCATCGGCTACGCCGGGCCGGTCACCTGGGGTGTGATGGACCTGATGAACAAGCAGAAGGCCGTCGGGAACAAGCCGAACAAGGACGGCAAGTGCCCGGTGAACAAGGGCCGCATCGCCTGCGTGAACCTCACGCTGCAGCTCAGCTGGATCCAGGACGGCAGCCGGCTGGTCTACGGCCCGGTGCCGGTGCGCACCGGACGCGACGGCTACGAGACCCGCACCGGTCTGAAGAAGGTCTACTGGCGTGACATCGACCACGTCTCGACCCTCTACAACGTGCCCATGCCCTACAGCCAGTTCTTCGACGGCGGCCAGGCGTTCCACTCGGTGGGCCTGAGCATGTGGAACCCGCCGGGCTCGCACGGCTGCGTCAACATGACCACGAAGGACGCGCAGAAGTACTGGTCGCTGCTGAAGAAGGGCGACGACGTCTACGTGTACGGCCGCAAGCCGGGCACCTGATCAGCGGCCGGTCCCGGCGCCCCCCGAGAGCCCTCCCGGCGGCCGGGACCGGCGGCCGGGCCCCGTCCCGCGGCAGCCTCCGGCCACCGCACCGACGTGATGAGCAACACGGTCCGAAATGTCCGTATCGGGGGGTATTTACTCACAGCGCCTTCACGTCGACCGGCATATGCTTCACAGCATGTCCACCACTGTTGAAGCCGTCACCGAGCGATCGGCCGCGGAGGTCAACGAGGAGATCCGGGCCCTGTGGCGCCGGTCGGGCGGGACACTGACCACCGAGCAGCGCGCGGAGTACCAGCGCCTCGTGATGGAGTGGGCCGCCGCGGCCCCGCAGTCGCACCGGGCGGCCTGACACCGGACCGCCCGCGCACCGCGCCGCCCAGGGCGCCCGTCGCGCACGGGAGTCCTTCTCGTGGGACCTCCGGCCCCGGCGCCGAGCCGGGGCCTGTCGCCGCTTCGCCGCCCCGCTCACCCCCACGTCGCCGAGTAGTACCGCTGGTACGCCCTGCGGTCCTGCTCGGTCCGGATGTACCGGGTGGCGACCAGCGCGATCAGACTGCCCGCGATCACCAGCAGACCGGGCCCGATGTTCCGGGTGTCCGTCAGCCGCGACAGCAGGGTCCTGCCCTCCGGCGCGCCGGTGACCGGCGCCGAGGAGCCCGGCGAGGCGGCGCTGGGGGTCATCCCGCCCTGGCCCGCGGAGCCCGCCGGCGCCGGAGAGGGCGCCCCGCTCCGGTCGCCCCCCGCGCCGCCCGCGTTCTGCGCCGACACGATCAGCCGCACCCCGAGCGCCGACATCGCCTTGGTCACCGGCTGGAAGAACGTCGTCCCTCCCGTCCTGCAGTCGCCGTTGCCGCCCGACGTGATGCCGAGCGCGATGCCCTCGGAGAACAACGGGCCGCCGCTGTCGCCCGGTTCGGCGCAGACGTCGGTCTCGACGAGTCCGGTGACCGTGCCCTCCGGATAGTTGACCGTCGCGTTCAGCGCGGTGACCCGGCCGTCGCGCAGACCGCTGGTGCTGCCGCTGCGGAACACCCGCTGCCCCACCGCCGGATCGGCCGCCCCCGTGATCCGCACCCCCTTGCCCCCGCCGGTCGCGACCACGTCGGCGCCCGGGCCGGCCTTGCCGGAGGCGTACTGGACGAGGGAGAAGTCACTGCCGGGGAAAGCGCTGTTCACGGTCGCGCCGAGCTGCCGGTCGCCCTGGCCGTCGGCGAACCAGACGGCTCCGGCGGGCCCGCAGTGGCCGGCCGTGAGGATGAAGTCGGACCGTCCGTCGGTGACGTTGAAGCCGGCCGAGCAGCGACCGCCGGCCGACAGGATCGGCTGGGCGCCGTTCAGCCGGGTGGTGAAGGCGCCCTCGGTGCGTTCCATCTGCACGAAACCGCCGATCCGCGCGGCGACCCGGGTCAGCCGCGACCAGTCCCCGGCGGACACGGTGCGGTCCCCCTTCACCACGACCCGGTTGCCGCGGTAGTCCACCGCCCACGCCGTGCCCGGCACCCGCGGGGCCGAACGCAGCGTCGCCGTGGCTGACTTCAGCTCGTCCATGCTGTGGGAGACGACCTTCGCCTCGGCCCCGGCCCTCCTGACCGCCCGCGCCGCCGCGTCGTCGGTCACCGCCACGACCGGACGCCCGTCGGCGCCGACCCAGTTGCCCGCCGTGCGCGCGGTGCCGAGCCGCGCCACCAGGGCGGTGCCGGTGTCCCCGGCCGAGCCGAGCGGACGTGCGGAGGCGGGCGGTGGCTCGCTCGCCATGGCCGCCTCGGCGACCATCGCCCCTCCCAGGAGGAGACCGCCGACCGCCGCCAGCCGTGTCACTCGCCGGACGACCCGTCGTCGTGCGTGCCGCATGCATGGCTCCCCTGGCCGAACCCGAACGCGCGCCGCCCTCTCGGCGGCGCGGAGCCCTCGCGTGGTCGAGGGCCCGCTCCTCCATACGGGTCCCGGGGCCGGGGCGTTCACCGCCGGCGGTGAACACCGTGCGCGGTCAGCGCTTGCGGGCGACCCCGCCGAACATGGCGACCTCCTCCGGCTCCGGCCCGCCGCCCTCCGGCCGCCAGCGCGAGCAGGACACCACCCCCGGCTCCAGCAGCTCCAGACCGTCGAAGAACCGGGCGACCTGCTCGGGGGTGCGCTGGGTCAGCTTCGGGGTGCCGTGCTCGTTCCAGAACTTCACCGCCTCGTCCACGTCCGGCATCGTCGGGCTGGTGACGGTGTGCGACAGCACCAGGTGGCTGCCCGACGGCAGCCGGTCGGTCAACTGCCGCACCAGACCGTACGGGTCCTCGTCGTCGCCGATGAAGATGACCACGCCGAGCAGCATCAGCGCCACCGGCTTGCTGAAGTCCAGCGTCCTCTCGGCGTGTTCGAGAACGGCGTCGACGTTGCGCAGGTCCTCGTCCAGGTAGTCGGTACGGCCCTCGGGCGTGCTCGTCAGCAGGGCACGCGCGTGCGCCAGGACGAGCGGGTCGTTGTCGACGTACACGATCCTCGACTCCGGCGCGAGGCGCTGCGCGACCTCATGGGTGTTGTCGGCGGTGGGCAGCCCGGTGCCGATGTCCAGGAACTGCCGGATGCCCTCCTCGGCGACCAGGTGCCGTACGGCACGGCCGAGGAACAGCCGGTCGGCCCGCGCGTACTCCCCGATGCCCGGGTGCAGTCGGCGGATCTGGTCGCCGGCCGCCCGGTCGACCTCGTAGTTGTCCTTGCCGCCGAGCCAGTAGTTCCAGATCCGGGCGGTGTGCGGCTGGCCGGTGTTGATACGGGCGCGCAGCGACGCGGCCACGTCGTTGGTGGCTGCCGGGTTGTCGGTCACGTGGGTCAGCTCCTGTGGGATGCCGGGCGGGAGTTACACCGTTCAAGACGCAATCTAGACGCCCGAGTTGATCTCCGTCGCGCGCCCCGGGCCGTTCGCCGCCGGAGCCAGCCGGGACCAGCTGCGCTCGTCGCCCCACACCGACCCCGCGGCCACGTACGGCCGCAGGCATGCGGTGAGGTCCGCGTCCCCGCGGCCGGCCAGCTCGTCGGACGCGATCCTGCGGGCGATGCCGGCCAGGAAGTCGGCGATCTGCACCCGGGCGTCGTCCCGGGAATCGACCAGCCGCAGCCCGCCGAGCCCGATCCCGTCCCGCCGCGCGGCCTGCACGAGCCGGGCGATCCGCCCCGGCGTCAGCGCGTTCTGCCGGTCGTGCACCAGCACGACCGTCCGGCCGCCGGCGCTCCAGTGGGCCGCCGTCAGCCGGATCGCCGGGAACAGCGGGTTGAGCACCGGGAACAGCGCAGGCACGGACCGCGTCCGGGCGAGGTAGGCATCCGCGTGCGCCCGGCCCGCCGCGAGGCGCCGCAGGACCGACGCCGCCTCCGCCTCCGGGTGCGCCCGCACCAGGGCGTCCACGGTCCGGAAGAACGGCTCGCCGCTCGGCGCGGGGTCTGCGCCGTGGCGGACGCGCAGCAGCCCGTTGGCGGCCGCCAGGAACTCCCGCCACCCCTCCTCCCCGAACGCGTCCGGCCCCTGCCGGAACAGCGGGACGGCGTCCGCCGGGTCCCCGAGCAGCAGTCCCACGGTCCGGTCCACCAGGAGGAACGCCTTCTCCGTCAGAAGCACCCGGGCCCGCCCGTGGATCGGCCCGCCCGGCGCCAGCAGCCACTCCAGCACCGCCCGGTGCTTCTCCCGCAGCAGATGGTTCGCCTTGTACTCCTCGGCGGGCGAGCGGATCCGCCGCCGGATCTCCGCGACGCACTCCGCGGCCACGTCGACCGGCAGCGCCACACTGGCGTGCGCGAACACGTCGGTGTTCCCGCCGACCAGGTTCTCCCCGTCCGAACCGGACTCGTCGCAGGCGATCTCCGGCAAGCGGCCCGCCGCCGCCCCGTGCCGCCCGCCCGTCCCGTCGGCCCCGTCTCCGCTCACGCCACGACCCCCTGTCTTGAGCCCCATGACCAGCATCCCGCACGGCGCGCCCGGCGAACCGGATCCGCTGCGCGCGCTCGGCCTGGAGCGGCTGCGACGCCGTACGGGCATGAAGTGGCGCACCTGCCCCGAGGACGTGCTGCCGCTGTGGGTGGCCGAGATGGACGTCCCGCTCGCGGAACCCGTCGTCCGCGCCGTCACCGACGCGCTCGCCGCCGAGCGGTGGAGCTGGGACGGGGTCGCCGTCGAGCGCGCCGCGCTCGTCCCGGACGTGATGCTCGGCGCCGGTCCCGGGTCTGCGGCCCTCCCCGGGCGGCGCGCGGGCTTCTAGACTGCCGGGCATGGACGACACGCGGCTCGACCGGCTCGGCTCCGGCAAGTACCTGCTGGTCACCAGCTACCGCAAGAACGGCACCCCGGTCGCCACCCCGGTGTGGGTGGTCCGGGACGGCGGCGCCCTCGGCGTGTGGACGGCCGCCGACAGCTGGAAGGTCAAGCGGATCCGGCAGCGCCCCGGCGTCCTCGTCGGACCCTGCGACGTGCGCGGCAACCCCACCGGCGACCAGCAGCCGGCCACCGCCGAGATCACCGACCCGGTCACCACCGACCGCTATCGCGCCCTCATCGCCCGCAAGTACGGCCTCCTCGGCCGTCTCACCCTGCTGGGCAGCCGGCTGCGGCGCGGAAAGGACGGCACGGTCGGGATCCGGGTGACCCTCGCCGAGTAGGGCCCCCCGCGACCGGGCTGCGGGACGGGGACTGCGAGGCGAAGGACCCGGGGTCGTGCGCCGCGGCGTCGCGGTGTCGGGGCGTCAGGTCCAGGCCCGGTACGGCTCGTCCACGAGCTGGAAGACGGGCTCACCGCGCACCGGGTCCTCGGCGGTGGTCAGCCGGACCCGGTCCCCGCTGTGGATCCCGACCGGCGGGCCCATGACCCGGCCCCGTACGACGAACCCCTCGGCCATCTCGATCAGCGACACATTGCGCGCGGCGGGCGTGTTGCGGTGCACCACGGTCGAGTGCCGCACCGTGCCGACGCCCTCGCTGCGCTCCGTGCGCAGCTCGCTGCCCTGGCACACCGGACACAGCAGCCGGTGGTAGGTCGCGGTGCCGCACCAGGTGCAGCGCTGGAAGAGGAGGGCGTCCTGGGAGTCCGCGGAGGCGGGATCGAGAACACCCGCCGCGGAACCGGCCGCCGGTTGCGAGGTGCTTGCTGAGTGGTGGAACACGCTGGTCAACTCCCTGCGCTGGGCCGGAATCCCGCGTGCCGGGGCGGGCCGTGCACGCGTGTGCGCGAGTGCCGTGCCGCCGCGCACGCCGACAGGGTATGGCACTGAGTGTCACTCGTAAAGACACTCCGTACCACACGTCGGCGGCAGCCGCACGCGTCAGGCGCGCCCGAGCGCCGTCTCCAGCTCCTGCACCATCCGCCACAGCGGCGCGTCCCGGCGGGACACCAGCACCACCACGTCGTCCGGCCCGGACCGCCCTGCCGGCTCACCGTCCCGCACCGGCCCCGCCCAGACCGGCGCCGCCGGGGCGCCCGCCGGCCGGCCGAACGTCTCCTGCACGTACCCGAGCGCGTGGTCCACCGCGGCGCCCGGGTCGCCCGTGCCGCCCGACCGCAGCCAGGACCGCAGGGCGTTGTTGTGGGCGGCGACCACCGCGGTCGCGATCACGTCGGCGCGCAGCGTCCCGTCCGGCCGTCCGGCGAACCGGCCGCGCAGATACTCGGCGAGCGCGCGCTCGTAGCGCCACACCACCGACAACTCGTAGGCGCGCAGGCCCGGAACCTGCCGGGTCAGGCGGTAGCGCTGCACGGAGAAGGCGGGGTTCTCGGCGTACATCCGCAGCACGAGCCGGGCCGCGTCGCACACCCGCCGCACCGGATCGTGCTCCGGGCCGCCGGCCGCGAGGAAGGCGGTCATGTCGGCGAGGCAGCGCTCGTGGTCGGGGAAGACCACGTCCTCCTTGGTGGGGAAGTACCGGAAGAAGGACCGCCGGCCGACCCCGGCCAGCGCCACGATGTCGTCCACGGTGGTCCGTTCGTACCCGTGCCGGAGGAAGAGCCGGAACGCCGCCTCCACCAGGGCGTCCCGCATCGGCGGCTTCGCGGCCGGCGCCGCGGTGCTGGAGCTCATGGACGGGAACGTAGCACCCGGAACCGGCCGCGTGGCACCCCGTGCAGCGCAGCTGCCGATCCGGGGGGACTGAGTGCTGTCCAGGCGTCCGCAGCCGCCCTCCCCCCGTGCCCGCGACGCCGCTCCGGGCGGGCGGCGGCTATCGCGGCGGCGCCGCGTACAGGCGCGGGCGCGGAGGGAGGTCGACGGTCACCCGGGCGCCGGTCCCCAGCGCCCTGACCCCCGCCTCGGCGACGACGGAGGCCGCGTAGCCGTCCCACACGTCGGGCCCGGTGACCTGCCCGCGCCGGGCCGCGTCGACCCAGGCCTGCACCTCGCGGTCGTAGGCGTCGGCGAACCGGACGAGATAGTCCTGCGGCACCTCCTCCCGGGCGCTGCCCCGGGCGGTGACCACCATGGTGTGCCCCTCGCCGATCCGGGCGCTGCCCGCCTCGCACACGGCCTCGCAGCGCACCTGGTAGCCGAAACCGCAGTTGACGAAGACCTCGACGTCCACCAGCGCGCCCCGCTCGGTCTCGAACAGCACGAACTGCGGGTCGGCCAGCCCCGCGGGCGCGCCCGCGGACGGCGCCGGCCGCAGCACGGTGACCGCCGTCAGTTCCTGCCCGAGCAGCCAGCGTGCCGCGTCGATCTCGTGCGAGACCGAGCTGTCGATCAGCATGGCGCTGGTGAATCCGGCGGGGGAGGAGACGTTGCGATGGGTGCAGTGCAGCATCAGGGGCCGGCCCAGGCCGCCCGCGTCCAGCAGCGCCTTCAGCCGGCGGTACTCGGTGTCGTAGCGGCGCATGAAGCCGATCTGCGCCAGCCGGCGGCCGGTCCGCGCCTCGGCCTCCACGACCCGCAACGCGCCTGTGGGGTCCGGCACCATGGGCTTCTCGCACAGCACCGGCAGCCCACGGGCGAAGGCGGCGAGCAGCGCCTCCTCGTGCGCGGGGCCGGGGGAGGCGATCAGAACCGCGTGCACGCCGGGCGCGTCCAGAGCGGCCGGCGGATCGGTGTGCACGGTGACTCCGGCGAGGCCCGCGGCCGCTTCCCCGGCCCGGTCGGCGTCCGGATCGGCCACGGCCGCGACCCTCGCTCCGCTGACCACCCGGTCGAGACGTCGTATGTGGTCCGCCCCCATGTGCCCGGCCCCCAGTACCGCCACGCCCAGCAGCTCACCCATGTGCGCCTCCCTGCCGTCGGCGCCCTCCGGCGACCACGGCGACAGCGTACGCCGACGCGGTGGGCGCAGCCCGTGCCGCAGGCGCGCCGGGTCAGTACCGCAGCACTCCCGCGATCCGGTCCGCGTCGCCCAGGGTGCCGTCGGGCACGAAACGGACCTCGGCGCCGGTCTCCAGGCACTGCTCGACGATCTCGTCCACGATGTCCTCGCGGACGTCCAGGTCCCCGGACTCGGCCGGCACCAGATGGCCGCCGACGTCGCGGACGGCCGCCCGGTGGTTCTCCTCCACCGCCAGCAGCCGTACCCGGCCCTCCCGCGCGCTGCGCCACAGCTCGTCCAGGCCCGCCGCGAACGTCCGGTGGCCGCGCGCCGACGTCAGTTCGCGGACCACGGAGGCGGCCTCCTCCTCCGCCGCCGCCTCCAGCACCGGGCGGAGAGCCTGCCACACGGCCTCGGGCCCGGCGTGCGCCAGCCCGCCGTGCCGCACCCGCACGGCGCCCGCGGCGGCGCCGCCGACCTCGTCCAGCAGCGCGAGCGCCGCCTGCTCGCCGAGCACGTAGAGCGGGCGGGGCCGCTCGCGCAGCACCGCGCCCAGCGCGCTGTCGGCCTCGCGCAGGAAGCGGCGCGTGCCCTCGTCCCGGAACGCGCGCGCGTCGCCGACCCGGCCCTGCCGCTCGGCGTCGAAGTTCTCCCGGCCGCGGTGCAGCGGAAAGCCGCGGGAGCGGTCCTCGACGACCCGGTCCGGGCCGCCGCTCCACAGGGTGACGCGGTCCGCGGCGACGGACAGCACCCAGAAGCGCCGCTCGGCGGACTGCGCTGCCACCAGGTTGCGGGTGAGGAAGGTGTCCGACAGCACCACCCGCTCGGGCACGGGACGGGCCAGGGACCACACCTGGTGCTCGCCCGGCGCGGCGAAGATCACCAGACCGTCCTCGGCGCGGGTGAGGTCCACCTCCGCCAGCGCGCGGTCGAGCTGCGCCACGACGTCGGCGCGCCGCTCGCGGGTCACGGCGGGGTCGGACTCCAGGCGCTTGCGCGCCTCGGTCACGACATTGCGCAGCCGCACCGCATCCTGGCCGCCGCCCCGTTCCCGGCGGTGGGTCGGGGTCAGCACGGAGACCGCCGGATAAGGGCGCGGACGCCGCAGTTCGGTGAGGGTCGCGGGACTCAGCGCGTGCTCCATGACAGCACGATATGACCCATTGCCCCGTACGGCATTCGGGGTGACCGGGGCCCCGGACGGGGCTGCGCCGACCGTCCGCCGCGCCCCCGGCGTCCCGCACGCGGAACCCGCGCCGGGACGGCACGCCGGCCGGTGACCGCGCCCTGCCGTGCCCCGGCGAGGGCCGTGCCACCGCCGGGGCGATCGGCGGGTTCCCGCGGCGACACCGCGGCGCGCAGGCGGTTTGAGCAAGTCTTTACCTGTGGCCGGTTCCTTTCGCCCCCGTCCCGGCGACACGCCTGTCCGCGCTTTTCACCGAGGCAAAACACGGCCGAAACAATGGGGTGTCCGGCCGCGGCGGGGCGCGACCGCGTTGACCGGGCCGAGCGCCTGACGGACGCTCATCACATAGGTGCTCGATACAACTGGTTTCCCGGCCGTCCACGCCCTCGCGGAGAAGCGCAGGTGGGCGGGGCGGACGGGGAGCCGAGGCAGGAGGTAACGCATGTGCGGCATCACCGGGTGGGTCTCCTTCGACCGTGACCTGACCGCGGAGGCCACCACCTTGCATGCGATGACCGAGACGATGGCCTGCCGGGGCCCGGACGACCGCGGCACCTGGACCGAGGGCCCCGCCGCCCTGGGACACCGCCGGCTCGCCATCATCGACCTGCCCGGCGGGCGCCAGCCGATGTCCCTGCCGACCCCGCGGGGAACCGTGGCCCTCGTCTACTCGGGGGAGGCGTACAACTTCACCGAGCTGCGCCGCGAACTCGAGGGCCGCGGCCACCGCTTCACCACCGACTCCGACACCGAGGTCGTCCTGCACGGCTACCTGGAGTGGGGCGACGCGGTCGCCGAACGGCTCAACGGCATGTACGCGTTCGCCGTCTGGGACGGCCGGCACGACAAGCTGGTGATGATCCGCGACCGCATGGGCATCAAGCCGTTCTACTACCACCCCACCGCCGACGGCGTCCTGTTCGGCTCCGAGCCCAAGGCGATCCTCGCCAACCCGCTCGTCCGGCCCCGCGTCACCCTGGACGGTCTGCGCGAGCTGTTCGTCCCGGTCAAGACGCCGGGCCACGCCGTCTGGGACGGGATGCGCGAGGTGGAGCCCGGGACCGTCGTCACCGTCGACCGCTCCGGCCTGTCCACCCGCGTGTACTGGCGGCTGGAGACCCGCCCGCACCCCGACGACCGTGACACCACCGTCGCCACCGTGCGCTCGCTCCTCGACGACATCGTGCGCCGCCAGCTGGTCGCCGACGTGCCGCGCTGCACGCTGCTCTCCGGCGGCCTCGACTCCTCGGCCATGACCGCGATCGCCGCCCGGCAGCTCGCCGCGCACGGCGAGAAGGTGCGCAGCTTCGCCGTCGACTTCGCCGGCCTGGCCGACCACTTCGTCGCCGACGAACTGCGCGGCACCCCCGACACGCCCTTCGTGCACGACGTGGCCCGGCTGGCCGACACCGAGCACCAGGACATCGTGCTCGACGCCCAGTCCCTCGCCGACCCGGCCGTGCGCGAGCAGGTGATCAGGGCCCGCGACCTGCCGGCCGGCCTCGGCGACATGGACGCCTCGCTGCTGCTGCTGTTCCGGGCCGTCCGCGAGAAGTCCACGGTCGCCCTGTCCGGTGAGTCCGCGGACGAAGTGTTCGGCGGCTACCTGCAGTTCTTCGACGAGGAGGCGCGCCGCGCCGACACCTTCCCGTGGCTGGCGACCATGGGCCGCCACTTCGGCGAGGACAGCGACGTGCTGCGCGCCGACCTGGCCAAGTCCCTCGACCTCCGCAGCTACGTCGCCGACGGCTACCGCACCGCCGTGGCCGGCATCGACCGGCTGGACGGCGAGAGCGACTTCGAGTACCGGATGCGGCAGATCAGCCACCTGCACCTCACCCGCTTCGTGCGCATCCTGCTCGACCGCAAGGACCGGATGAGCATGGCCGTCGGCCTGGAGGTCCGGGTTCCCTTCTGCGACCACCGGCTCGTCGAGTACGTCTACAACGCCCCGTGGGCGCTGAAGTCCTTCGACGGCCGGGAGAAGAGCCTGCTGCGGGAGGCGGCCGCGGACGTCCTGCCGCGCTCGGTCTACGAGCGGGTCAAGAGCCCGTACCCGTCCACGCAGGACCCGCAGTACGCCCGCGCGCTGCAGGAGCAGGCCAAGGAACTGCTCGCCCGGCCCTCCCACCCGGTCTTCGACCTGGTGGACCGGGACCGGGTCCGGCAGGCCGCCGAGCGGGACGAACCGGTCAGCACCCAGGCGGCCCGGCGCGGTCTGGAACGCACGCTGGACTTCGCGGGGTGGCTGGACCTCTACAGCCCCGACCTGGAGCTCAGCTGAGCCCGATGGCCCGGTCGGCGGCCGCCGCGGACCGCTGCCACCACGTCGTCACCGGCTCCCAGACGAGGACCTGCCGCCCGGCGCCGAGCCGGGCGGCGGTGAAGGAGCGGCCCCAGTGCGCGGCCGACGCCGCCACGGTCACCGTGTCCACCCGGCGGGCCTCGGGGTCCGCCGGGTCGGCGATGGTGCGCACGTCGGCGTGGGCGGTGCCGCCCGGTGCGAGCCGGTACCCGCCGGTGGGGCCCTCCGGCACCGGCAGCGCGGCCCCGTCCAGGTCCCCGAACGTGACCGTGGGCACGCGGTCCACGAGGCAGGCGCGGGAGCCGCGGTTGGTCACGCCGGCCCGCAGCACGGTGGGGTGGCCGGGCACGGCTCTCGCCCGGTAGGCGAGGACCTCCGGGGCGCAGCGGGCGGGCCGGTCCCGGCCCGCGGCCGCCTCGCTCTGCGGTGCGGTCAGCAGCAGGGCCGCGACGGCGGATGCGGCGGGTACGGCGACGGCGGTGCGGATGCGCATGACGGTGTCCCCTCGGAGCTGCCCGGAACGGGATACGGCGGCCGGAGCACGCCCTGCCCAGTGTGACGAACGGGACGGCCGGCAGGTTGCCCGGAGCCGCGCCCGTCACCCGATCGCGCGGCCCCGGCCGCCTGCACGGCCGCGCGGCCGGCCCTCAGCGGGCGGTCCGGGCGCCGCTCCCGCGCGCCTCGTCCGCCGGGCACGAACTGCCGCTCGCGGGCAGCGAACCGTACAGCAGGAAGTCGTCGACCTTGCGGTGCACGCACGTGGAGGAGGAGTAGCCGGTGTGCCCCTCGCCCTTGTTGTCGAGCACCACGGCCGACGGGCCGAGCCGCCGGGCGGTCTCCACGGTCCACCGGTACGGCGTCGCCGGGTCACCGCGCGTCCCCACCAGCAGCATCTTCGCCGAGTGCACGTCCTTCACCCGGTCCCGGATGAACGTCGTGCCCCGGGGCCGGCCGTAGCACATCAGCAACTGGGTGAGCCGGTAGCGGCCGAAGACGGGCGAGGCCTTGTCGTACGCGGCCCGCAGGTCCTTCAGGTCCTCGGCGATCCGCGCCGCGGAGGGCCGGTCGGGGTCGTCCGCGCAGTTGATCGCCATCAGCGCGGCGGGCAGATTGTCCGGCGGGACGTCCTCGGCGTCGGTCAGCCCGCCGTCCCCGCGGAGCCCGTCGCGGAGCACTCCGATGCCGCCCGTGGCGAAGGCCAGCACCCGCCGGGTGTCGCCGTCCTCGACCAGCGAGGCCAGCGCACGCTCCAGCGAGGGCCACATCTCCTTGCTGTACAGGGCCTGCCCGATGGCGCCCACCAGGTCCTGGCCGGAGAAGGCGCCCCCGAAGTCCGTCGGCACCGGGTTCTCGTCGAGCGAGCGCACCAGCCGGACCACCTCGTCCCCGGCGGCGCGCCGGTCCTGGCCGAACGGACAGCCGACATCCGTCGTACACCAGTCCAGGAAGCCGTCCAGTGCGGTCTGCTGTCCCTCGGCGCCCGCCGCGCCCTGCTCGGACAGCGGCTCGGTGAGCGTGTCCACACCGTCGAGGGCGACCCGGCCGACCTTCCCCGGGAACTGCGCCGCGTACACCGCGCCCAGCCGGGTGCCGTACGAGAAACCGAGGTAGTTGAGCTTGTCGTCGCCGAGCGCCTGGCGGATCACGTCCAGGTCGCGGGAGGCGTTCACGGTGCCGATGTGGGGCAGCACCGGGCCGGAGTGGCGCGCGCACCGGTCGGCAACCTGCCGCACCTGCCGCAGCAGCGCCTGCGGGCGGCCCAGGTCGATGTCCTCACCCGTCGCCCCGGACGCCCCCTCGCCGCCCTCGCCGCAGCTGACCGGGGAGGACCGTCCGACGCCGCGCGGGTCGAAGGTGACCACGTCGTAGCCGTTGGTCAGGTCCATGAACTGCCGGCCCTCCGAGGCGAGCTGGGGGATGCCCGCGCCGCCGGGACCGCCGAAGTTCAGCAGCAGCGAGCCCCGCGACCTGCCGGTGGCGCGGTAGCGGGCCAGTGCCACGTCCAGCGTGCCGGCGCGCGGCCTCGCGTAGTCGAGCGGGACGGTGACCTCGGCGCACTGGAGGTCCTTCGGCATGTCCGGGCCCTCACAGGCCCTCCACGCCACCTTCTGCCGGTAGAACCGGGACAGGTCGGGCTGCGGCCGTTCGGCGGCAGCCGCGGGCAGTCCCGCTCCCAGCAGCGCCAGGGCGAGGACCGAGGCGCCCGCGCAGCGCCGCACGGCGAGCCGTGTGCACAGCTTGGCCAGCATCGATCGCCTCCAGGGGCGGCGGCCGCCGAGACCGGGGCCGGCGCCCTGGATCACCATAAGCGGGCCCCGGACGGCCCGCCTCCGGACGAGCGGGACGCCCCCGGCCGCCGTACCCTGCGCACCCTGGGCGCCCCGCGCCCCGCGGACCCTCGCCGGGCTCCGCCCGCGGTCCGACCGCGATGCCACTCGATGGGGTGAAACGCCGACAAGCCATAACCCGGGCGGTCCGGCCGCGTTTGCAGAGGAGCGGGCAAGCGCCCGCGACGACGTCTGGAAGGCAGGGAACCTATGAAACGGGCCACCCGGAACGGTGTGATCGCCGTCGCCGCGGCATCCGGCGCGATGGCCGTGGCGCTGCCGGCGTCCGCCGCCTTCGCGGCCGGCGGGGCCGCCGCGCAGGGCTCAGCGGTCGGCTCGCCCGGGGTGATCTCCGGCAACGACATCCAGCTCCCGGTGCACGTCCCGGTGAACGTGTGCGGCAACACGGTGAACGTCGTGGGGCTGCTCAACCCGGCCGCCGGCAACACCTGCGCGAACGGCACGGACGGCGACGGCGGGGCCGGGAAGGACAGCGAGTCCGCCGAGAGCGGAGGGACCGGGAAGGACGGCGGGACCGGGAAGGACGGCGGCTCCGCCGGGTCCGGCGGGGCGTCCGCCGAAGGTGTCGCCGAGGGTTCGCCCGGCGTGCTCTCGGGCAACGGTGTCCAGCTCCCCGTCGATCTTCCGGTGAACGTCTCCGGGAACAGTGTCGACGTGGTGGGCGTGGGCAATCCGGCCGTGGGCAACGAGTCGGTCAACGGCCCCGGCGACCAGCCGCGCCGCCCCCCGCACACCCCGGACCCGGAGCCCGCTCCGGAGCCCCCGGCCCCGGCCCCGGCCGGCCCGAAGGCGCCGAGCACCCCGGACCCGGCGTCCGCCACCCTCGCCCGCACCGGAGCGGACCTGACGGCCCCCGCCGTCGCCGGGAGCGCCGCGCTCATCGTCACGGGCGCGGTCCTGTACCGCCGCTTCCGCCCCACCCGCTGACCCGCGCGGCCGCACCGGGCGCTGAGCGGGTCAGCCGGTCGGCGCGCCGTGCTCCTCCGGGCGGACGCGGGGGAGCGGCGCCCGGAACACCCGGTGCGCCCGGCCGCACAGCCGCGGACGGTCCGGCCGGGCGGCCCTGCCGTGGTCCGCGGCGCCCGGCGGGACGGCCGGCCGGGCGCCGCCGGACCCGTCCCGCCCGGCGTCCGGCGGACCGCCACCGAGCAGGCCGAAGAACGCGGCCGCCAGGTGCCAGGGACACGATGCGGCGGCCGCGTCGCACCGGCGGCCAGCTGCTTCCGGCTGGCGGCGGCCGCACGCACCGGCTCGCCGGCCTCCGCGCACCAGTGGTCTCAGTGAGCGGCCGCCCCGGGCAAGCAGCGACGCGGGCGCCGGGTGCGCGCCTCACCGGACGAGTCGCTCGCCCGGGCCACGGCGGCCCGCCGAACACAGGTTCCGTCTCGAGGAGTTCGGGGAGTCCCGCCTCCTGCGGCCCCCGGCGCTCCGACGGCCCGGCCCAGCCTCCGTGCCGGCCGTGGCACCCTGCCCGCGCGGCGGCCGATCTTCCTGTGGCGCCGCCCCCCGTCGATCCGTCAGGATGCTGCGCGGCAGACCGGCCGACCGAAACGGAGCACACCCATGACCGCCGCGCCCCCCGAGGACCTCGTCGTCACGCAGGCCACCCTCGCCGACTGGCCGGTGATCAGCGGGTGGGCGGCGGCGGAGGGCTGGAACCCCGGGCTGTCCGACGGGCCCGCGTTCTTCGCCCAGGACCCCGACGGGTTCTTCCTCGGCCGGATCGACGGGCAGCCCGCGTCGGCCGTGTCGGTCGTCACCTACGGCCGGTCGTACGCCTTCCTCGGCTGCTACCTCGTCCGCCCCGACCTGCGCGGCCGCGGACACGGTCTCACCACCTGGAAGGCCGCCCTGGCGCACGCCGGGGACCGGACCGTCGGCCTCGACGGGGTCGTCGCCCAGCAGGACAACTACCGCCGGTCCGGCTTCCGGCTCGCGCACCGCACGGTCCGGTTCACCGGCGCCGCCCCCGCGGCCGAGGCACCGGCCGGCGTCCGCCCGGCCGGGCCCGCCGACCTGGCCGCGCTCACCGCCTACGACAGCGCCTGCTTTCCCGCGGACCGCCCGCGCTTCCTCGCCGCGTGGCTCACCGCGCCCGGCCACCGCGCCGTCGTCCGCGAGGTCGGCGGGCGGCTGACGGGTTACGGCGTGATCCGCCCCGGCCACGACACCCTGCGCATCGGCCCCCTCTTCGCGGACGGCGCCGACGACGCCCGTGCCCTGTTCGCCGCCCTCACCGCGGACGTCGCCGGCCGCGAGGTCGCCCTCGACGTCCCCGAGCCCAACGCGGCCGGCGTCGCCCTCGCCGAGGAGGCGGGACTGCGCCCCTCGTTCGAGACCGCCCGCATGTACACCGGCCCGGTGCGCGAGCACGCCCGGGAGCGCGTGTTCGGCGTCACCACACTCGAACTGGGCTGATTGGCGGGCGCGTTGCGGGAGCAGCGGCCGCGTGCCCCGGGCGGGACACGCCCGGGGCGGGGATCAGCGCGGGGCGAGCGCGCGGTTCAGCGCGGCCACGGCCCCCGCCGCCAGGGCGATCTGCACGAACCACTCGGTCCAGTCGGGGCCGTCGGTGGCGGCGACGCCGAGGAGGGCGGCGAGCGCGGAGCCGAGCAGCGCGGCCGCGATGCCCGCGACGAGCGTCCACAGAACGCCGATGTGCTGCCGCCCGGGCACCAGCAGCCGGCCCAGCACGCCGATGAGCAAGCCGATGACGACGGCGCTGACGACGCCGGAGACCTCCATGGCCGTCCCTCCCTCACGTCCTTGATCGACGGACACCGCTGGTGTGCCGTGTGCCCGCTGCGGGCGCGGCCACTCCGCGCCGGGAACCGGAGCGAGCCGCCGCCCGCGCCCGCTCAGCCGGCCGGCGCGGTGCGGGCGGGCGTGTTCCAGCCGGACACCCGCACGTGCGGCGCCGATCCGTGCAGGTCACCGCTCCGGTAGGTAGCCGTCAGCGTCACCGACTCACCGGGCCACAGGCTCACCTCGTTGTCCGACCAGCGCACCGGTAGCACCGGCCGGTCGTGCGCGTCCACGAGACGGACGTCCGTGAACAGGGCCGGGGTCCTGCCGGTCCCGGTGTTGCGCAGGGTCACCGTGGTGGTCGACGTGCCGTCCGCCGACGCGGTGGCCGCGGCGACCGACACCGGGACCCGGGTCATCCCGGCGAGGCCCTTGAGGTCGGCGTAGCCCGTCGTCGGCGTGTGGTACCAGTCGGTGCCGTCCCAGTCGAGGGTGTCCGGCCGGGTGGAGAGCCAGTACACGTTCCGGCTCACCTCCTTGCCGGCGGCGTCGGTCAGCACCAGCCGCAGCAGGTGCGTCCGGGCCGGGCCGGGCACCGACGCCGGCAGGGTGAGGGCCGTGCGGCGCGCGCCGTCGCCGCCGACGGTCATCCCGGCGACGGTCCGGTCGTACCTCTGTGTGCCGTCGGGGTCGAAGAGGGTGGCACGGGCGGTGAGGCCGTGCTTCCGGGCGTGCCGGCCGTTCACCACCACGACCGAGCGGTCGTCGTAGGAGTACTGCACGTGCAGGGGCTCGTTGGCCTTCTTCGCGCCGAAGTACGCGCCGTTCTGGTCGAGGTAGCGGTCCGTCAGCTGCCAGTGCAGGGAGGTCCAGCCGCTGTTGAACAGCCAGTACACCACCCCGGTGGCGGGCTCGGCGGAGTCGGTGGCGTTGCGCCCGTACGCCTCGAACTGGGCGCGGACGTTCTCGTACTGGGCCAGCTGGGCCTTGCGCACGTAGTCCGTGAGGCCGGTCGGGGCGCCGTAGCGGCCGGCGAGGGCGTTGTCGTAGATCGCGAGCGTGCCGAAGACGGGGGACGGCGAGCGGTGGTACTGCCGGGCGTCCGGATCCCGCCAGAGGGTGTCGAGTTCGGCGGGCGTCAGCATCCGGCGCAGCGTGTCGAGGGTGGGGATGCTCGGGCCCGCGCTGGTCTCGGAGTTGAAACCGGTGGCGCCGCCCTCGCGCTTGGCGTACCAGTAACCGGGCGGCACCCAGTCGTACGGGCCGGTCATCCTCATGCCCGAACGGCCCAGTCGGGGCGAGGAGTCGTCGGAGGCGGCGGGCACCACGGGGGCCTGCCAGTCGGCGGCCCGCAGCGCGTCCAGGTAGGTCTCCTCGATCGCCGCGTCGGGGGCGACGTCGCTGCCGATCAGGAAGGACAGCACGCTGGGGTGGTTGCGCAGCCGGGCGGCCTCGGCGGCCATGGAGGCCTTCGCCACCGCGTGGTCGGCGGCGGTCCACGGCTCCCCGGAACCGTCGGTGTTGACGTCGCCCTCCCACTTGTCGCAGCACTCCCAGCCCGGCAGGGTGAGCAGGCCGTGGCGGTCGGCCAGGTCGAAGAACTCGTCCGGCTCCAGGTGACCCTCCAGGCGCAGCGTGTTCAGACCCAGGTCGAGGGCGTACCTCAGGCGGTCCTCGACATAGGCGCGGTCCCAGCGCAGGAACTCGTCGGGGGACCAGCCGCCGCCCTTGACCAGCAGTCGGCGGCCGTTGACGCGGTACTGCCGGGCGCCGTCCGCGTTCAGCGGCGCGCGGACGTCCCGGATGCCGAAGGTCTCGTGTGCGGTGTCCGACACCGCACCGGCGACGGAGGCGGTCAACTCCAGGTCGTACAGCGGTTGTCCGCCCATGCCGGCCGGCCACCACACCTTCGGCGCGGTGAGGTGCAGGCCGGGGGTGTCGGCGGGGGTGAAGGCGACGGTTCTGCTCTCGTGGGCGGCGAGCGGCACGGTCCGCGCGAGGTGCGTGCCGCCGGCGGTGCCGGAGATCGTCGCGGTGACGGGCGCCCCGGAGTCGTTGCGGACCCGGGCCTTGACCGTCAGGTCGGCCGTGGCGAGCGACGGCACGGCCAGCTCGGTGACGACGTGCGCGTCGCGCAGGGCGACCGGGCCGCCCCTGCGGACCACGACGTCCCGGACCAGGCCCATGTTCCGGTCGGGCGGCGGCTGGAGCCAGTCGAGCCAGCCCATGGTGAGGTGCTTGTCCGGGTCGTTGGGCCGGACCCGGAAGGCGACCGTGTTGACGCCGGGCCTGACCAGCGGGGTGACGTCCATTTCGTGACGGGTGTAGGCGCCGGTCACCTGCGCGGCCTCGGCCACCCGGCGGCCGTTCACGTAGACGTCCGCCGCCGAGACGACGCCGCTGAAGTCGAGGCGGGTGCGCTGCCGCGTGTCGCCGACGGTGAAGTCGGAGCGGAACCACCAGGGCACCTCGAAGCGGGCCCGCGGGATCCGCTGCTGGGCGGTGGAGTGGAACGGGTCCGGGTACACGCCGTTCGCCAGCAGCGCGGCGAGCACGGTGGAGCGCGGGCCCGTCGGGTACCAGCCCGTCGCCGGGTAGCCGGGGGAGGACACGGCGGCGGGCGGGTCGCTCACCTCCGCGGTGGACCGGACGGCGTACCCGGCGAGCGGGGTGCCGGCGCCGGCGGCCGAGGAGACGTGCGTGACCGGGGTGGCCCGGAGGGGCTCGGCGGTGTCGCCGGGGGCCACCCAGGCGCCGGCGGTGAGGGAACCGGCCAGGGCCACGAGGGCGGCGGCGACGGTGAGCCGGCGGACGCGGCGAGGGAACACGGCGGTCTCCAGCCTCGTAAAGTTAGGAAACTTTACTAACCCCGTCACGCTAGGGCGGGCCCCCGGCGGTGTCAACGAACCCGGCCGCCGTGCACGGCGCCGTCGCAGGACAGCGAGGCGGACCGGTGACGATCATGCCGGGTCCGGGGCCGCCGCCCACGACCGACGAGGCGGAGATCAACCGGATGCCGGGCATCCGCTCGCAGGCGCGCCGGGCGCGAGCGGCGCGCGCCGACGCGGCCTTCCCTCGCGGTCCGGGGCCGGGGACGCCGCCGCCCGCCCGCGCCCCTCACCCGGTCCGGATCGCCTCCGCGCCGGTCCCGGGCCTGCCCTGCAGGTTGCTCCGCAACTGGTGCAGGCCCCGGCGCGCGTGGCTCTTGACCGTGCCCAGCGGCCACCCGGTGCGCTCCGCGATCTGGGTCTGGGTGAGGTCCTCGTAGAACGCCAGGCACAGCACACGCTGCTGGGGCGCGGAGAGCCGGGCCAGCTCGCGGCGCACGAGGACCCGGTCCAGGACGGCCTCGGGCCGCCCGGCGGCGCTGTCGTCCGGCGGCAGCGCCGCGCCCGCGGCCGCGAGCAGCTCCCCGCGGCGCGTCCGCGCGGAGAGGGCGTCGGCGATCTTGCGGCGGGTGATGCCGACGATCCACCCGGCCACCGTCCCGCGCTCGGGCCGGTAGCCGCAGCGCCCCCGCCACACCCCGAGGAACACCTGCTGGGTGACGTCGTCGGCCTCCGCGGCGTCGCCCAGCGTGCGCCACGCCAGCGCGTGCACCATCCGCGACCAGCGCCGGTGGACCGCGGCGAGACAGGCGTCGTCGCCGGCCACCAGCCCCCGCACCAGTTCCTCGTCCGTGAGCGGCTCCCCGGCGGCCGGGGACGGCGGTGCGGCGGCGGGCCGCCCGCCCTTGGCCGCGGGGCCGGGCGCGACGGCGGTCGGGTGCGGGCTCATGACGACGGCTCCTTCGCCTCGGCGTGCGGCGCATCGGGGTGGTCGGGGCGCCCCGGCGACTCCATCGTGTGAGCCGGTGCACAGGGAGGACAACGTGCATCGATTCTGCGTCGTATGGTCGGAGCATGGACGCGAGCGACACCGCGGAAGCCGCCCCCGAGCCGAGGATGACGACCGGTGCGCTGGCCCGCCGGCTCGGCGTCCCGCCCACCACACTGCGCTCCTGGGACCGCCGCTACGGCATAGGCCCCGCCGCCCGCACCGACGGCCGGCACCGGCGCTGGACGCCCCAGGACGTGACGGTGCTGGAGACGATGTGCCGGCTGACCGCCGCGGGGGTGCCGCCCGCCGAGGCGGCCCGGACGGCGAAGGAGCGGACGCACCCCCCGGCGATCCCGCGCCCGGCCGACCCGGCCGCCGCCGCGCCGCCCGCCGCCGCGCCGCCCGCCGCCGCGCCGCCCGCCGTCGCCGCACCGGCCGCGGGCGACCTCCGGCAGCAGGGACGGGGCCTGGCCCGGGCCGCCGTCCGGCTCGACGCCGCGGCCGTCGAGGAGCGGCTGGAGACGGCCGTGGCCCGGTACGGCGTCATCGCCGCCTGGCAGGACGTGATGGTGCCGACGCTGCACGCCGTGGGCCGCAGATGGGCCTCGTCCGGGGACCGGTACGTCGAGGTCGAGCACCTGCTGTCCTGGCACGTGTCCACCGTCCTGCGCCGTCACACGCGCCCCCTGACGACGCCGGCCGGACCCGCCGAGGCGGGCCCCGTACTGCTGGCCTGCGTCCCCGGCGAGCAGCACACCCTTCCGCTGGAGGCGCTCAACGCCGCGCTGAGCAGTCTCGGCGTCCCGACCCGGATGTTCGGCGCCGCGGTCCCGGCGGAGGCGCTCGTGGCGGCGGTACGGCGTCTCGGCCCGGCCGCCGTGGTGCTGTGGGCCCAGGCGCGCTCCACCGCGAGTCCGCCGCTGGCCGAGCACGTCGCCGCGATGCAGTGGGGTGTCAGGGGCGCCCGGGCCCGGCCGCTGATGCTGCTCGGCGGCCCCGGCTGGGCGGGACGGCCCGCCCGCGGCATGCTCCGCCCGACCGCCCTGTCCGAGGCCCTCGACCCCCTGACGGCCGCCTGCGGAACCGCACCGCCCGCCGCTCGCCGCCGGCCCACCCGGCGCCCCGCCCCGTTGCGGGCGCCCGACGGACCGGCCCCGGCCGACCGGCCGGCCTGACGCCGGTCACGGGAGACTCGCAGGGAGCCCTGGCGGTCACGCCCGGTTAGGGACCTCGCAGGGAGCCCTGGCGGTCGCCGACGCCCAGGGAGTCGCCGGGGGCCGGTCGTGCGGGGGCACGCGGGGCTGAAGTCCCCCGCCGGCCGCGCCGAAGCGACCGCCGCGGCCGGGTGCGCGGCCTGATGCCGGCCGCACCGGGTGCGCGGAGGCCGGGCCCGCGGTGGTGACCGCCTTCCTAGCCGTACCGCCGGCCACGCTGCTGCGCGCCCGCCCCACCAGCCAATCTGCACCCCGGCCCCCGGCGACCCCCGACGGACCGGCCCCGGCCGACCGGCCGGCCTGACGCCGGTCGCGTCGGGCCGCGGGAGGCCTGTCGTGGGATCCGCCCCGGTGTCGGGCGGCCGGCGCGGACGGCAGCGGACTTGCGGAGCCTCCGCCCCCTCGGGGCCCGCCCGAGGGGCCCCACCCGTACCCGTACTGGGCAGGCGGCCGGATCAGCCGCGTTCCCGGGCCTGCCGGAAGCGGGCCAGCCCGTCGGCGAGGTCCACGATCGGGTCGGGGTAGCCGCTGATGCGCGCCCGGTCGGCGTCCGGCAGCCGCCACGGCTCGTGCACCGCCGCGCCCGCGACCTCCCTCAGCTCGGGCACCCAGCGCCGGACGTACACGCCGTCCGGATCGTGCCGTCGGCCCTGGGTGACAGGGTTGAGGACGCGGTTCGGGCGGGTGTCCGTGCCGGTGCCGGCGATCCACTGCCAGTTCATCTGGTTGTTGGCCAGGTCCCCGTCGACCAGCAGGTCCAGGAAGTGCCGGGCCCCGATGCGCCAGTCGACGTACAGCGTCTTGGCGAGGAAGCTAGCCGCGAGCAGGCGGGCGCGGTTGTGCATCCACCCCTCGTGCCGCAGCTGCCGCATCGCCGCGTCGACCACCGGGTAGCCGGTACGGCCCTCCCGCCAGGCCTGGATGTCGTCCCCGGCCGTCCGCTCGGACCGCCAGCGGTCCTGCTTGGTGCGGTAGTCGGCACGGGCCGCGGCCGGCCGCGCCGCCAGGACCTGGCGGTGGAAGTCCCGCCAGGCGATCTGCCGTGCGAACGCCTCCCCTCCCGGTCCGCCCGCCCGGCGCGCCAGACGGACCACTTCGACGGGGGACAGCGTGCCGAAGTGCAGGTACGGCGAGAGGCGGGAGGTCGCGTCGCCGGCCAGGTCGTCGTGCCGGTCCTCGTAGGCCGCGACCCCGCTGCGGAGCCACGCGTCGAGCCGCCTGCGGCCCTCCGTCTCACCCCCCTCGGCCAGGCCCGGCGAGAGCCCTGCCACCGCCGCTCTGGCCGGCAGTTCCTCGGAGCCGATGCCCTCGGGGACGCCGACCGCGCCGGGCGCGTCCAGGACGTCCCGCAGACGCTGCCCCGACCACTGCCGGAAGTACGGCGTGAAGACGGCGAAGTGGTCCGCGGAGGCCGGGGTCACCGCGCCCGGCGCCACCGCGGTGGTCACCGTGTCATGGACGTGCAGCCGGCGGCCCTCGGCCTCCAGGGCCCGCCGCAGCCGCCGCTCCCGCTGATGGGCGTAGGCGCTGACGTCGGCCGCCAGGTGCACCTCGTCGGCGTCCGCCTCCGCGGCCACCCGGCACACCTCCTCGACGACGTCGCCGGAGCGCACCACCAGGCGGCCGCCCCGCGCGCGCAGCCCGGCGTCTAGGTCCCGCAGGCAGTCGGCGAGGAACGCCAGCCGGTTGGGGACGGTGAAGCCGGCCGCGTCCACCCGCCGGTCGCGGACGAACAGCGGGACGATCTGGCGGGCGCCGTCCAGGGCGGCCCGCAGCGGCGGGTGGTCGTGCAGGCGCAGATCGGCGGTGAACAGGACGACCGAGACGTACATGGCGCGGCTCCGGGACGAGGAAGGCGGACGCTGGGCGGTTCGGGCGCGGCGGGCCCGGCGGATGCGGGTCAGCGGGCGGACGCGGAGGCCCGCCGGGCGGCCGTCCGCGCGATGTTGCGGGCCATGCCGCCGAAGACCACGGCGTGGAAGGGGGAGACGCCCCACCAGTAGGCGTGGCCGAGCAGCCCGTGGGGATGGAACAGGGCCCGCTGGCGGTACCGGCTGCGGTCGTCGCCGTCCGCTTCCGCGCACATCTCCAGCCAGGCCAGGCCGGGCAGCCGCATCTCCGCCCGCAGCCGCAGCAGACGACCGGGCTCGATCTCCTCCACCCGCCAGAAGTCCAGGGAGTCGCCGGTCCGCAGCCGCTCGGCGTCCCGCCGGCCCCGGCGCAGTCCGACCCCGCCGGCCAGCCGGTCCAGCAGGCCGCGCAGGCTCCAGGCGAGCGGGAAGGAGTACCAGCCGTTCTCCCCGCCCACGCCCTCGATCACCCGCCACAGCTCGTGCGCCGGGGCGGCCACCGCCGCCTCCCGCCGGTCGGTGTACAGGCTGCCGCCGGCCCAGCCCGGGTCGGTGGGGAGCGGGTCGCTGGGCGCCCCGGGCACCGCCGCGGACGACCAGCGCGTGCTCACCCGCGCCTCGCGCACCTGGCGCAGGGCCAGCCGTACGGCCTCGTCGAAGCCGAGGGGATGCCCCGGCGGGTCAGGAAGGTACCGGGTGATGTCGTGCTCGCGGCAGACCACCTCGTGGCGCAGCGACTCGGTCAGCGGCCGGGCGATGGACGCGGGGACGGGCGTCACCAGCCCCACCCAGTGGCTGGACAGGCGGGGGGTGAGGACCGGCACGGGCAGGATGAGCCGCCGGGGCAGCCCCGCGACGCGCGCGTACCGGATCATCATGTCCCGGTAGGTGAGGACGTCCGGACCGCCGATGTCGAAGGCCCGGTTCACGTCCTCGGGCAGGCGCGCGCTGCCGACCAGCAGACGCAGCACGTCCCGCACCGCGATGGGCTGCAGCCGGGTGCGCACCCAGCTGGGGGTGATCATGACCGGCAGCCGTTCGGTGAGGTACCGCAGCATCTCGAAGGAGGCCGACCCGGAGCCGATGACGACGGCGGCGCGCAGCACGGCGGTCGGCACGCCCGAGGCCAGCAGGATGCGGCCCACCTCGGCCCGGGACCGCAGGTGCGGGGAGAGCCGGTCCTCGGGCACCCCGGCCGGTGCGAGACCGCCGAGGTAGACGATGCGCCGCACGCCGGCCGCCTTCGCCCGCTCCCCGAAGACGCGGGCGGCACGCCGGTCGGTCTCCTCGAAGTCCCCGCCGCTGCCGAGCGCGTGCACCAGGTAGTACGCCACGTCGACGTCCCGCATCGCCTCGGCGACCGAACCGGCGTCCGTGACATCGCCCCGCACCACCTCCGCCTCACCCGCCCACGGGTGGTCGCGCAGCTTGCCGGGGGAGCGGGCCAGGCAGCGCACCCGGTGCCCGGCGGCGAGCAGTTCGGGCACGAGCCGGCCGCCGATGTAGCCCGTGGCTCCCGTCACCAGGCAGCGCAGCCCGCCCGCCGAGACGTCGTGGTCCATCGCTTCCAGGCCTTCCGCGTCGGTGTCTCCCCCACCATGGGTTCCCGCTCGGCCCGGTCTGCGGATGCGCGTCCTCCCTTCGGCTGAACGCGGGGTGCCGGGGACGACCGGCGGCGGCGCGCCGGGCGGTGGCGGGGGCGCGCTTCGGGCCCGCGGTCCCTCGCCGTGCGGGGTGGCCGCCGGGGTCGTCGGCCACCCCGCACTCCAGCGGCCGATGACCCCGGACCGCCCGCGAGCACGTGCTGGCCTACGGCGGCGTGACCGCCCGCCCCGACCGGCCGGACGCGCCGGCGACGGCCACCGGGTGCGCGGGCGCACCGACGCCATCGCCCCACCGGCACGGGGCCCGCGGTCCGCCGGTGCCGGGCTGCCGTTCACCGGTGCCAGGGCTCGCGGTCCACTCGTGCCAGGGCCGCCGTCCGCTTGTGCGGGGCTGCCGTCCGCCCGTGCCAGGGGCCCGTGGTCCATCCGTGCCGGGGCTGCCGTCCGCCCGTGCCGGGGCCCGTGGTCCATCCGCGCCGGGATTGCTGTGCCCCCGTGCCAGGACTCCCGTCCGCCCCTGCCGGGCTCGCGCGGTCCGCCCGTGCCGGACTGCCGTGCGCCCGTGCCGGGGCGGCGGCGGGTGTCCGGTGACGCGGTTCCGCTCCCTGTCGCCCGGGGAGCCGGCCGGGGCTTCCGGTGACGGCCCGCCCCGGCCGGCCTGACGACGGGGGCGGTGTTCCCGGCCGCGCTCACCGAGGAACCCTTCCGCATCCGCCGGCCCCGCCGTACGGGAAGCAGCGGGTGTCGCGTCACGATCGCGGCGACGAGGCAACCGATCATCGAGACGGCTTCCCGACCGGGATGTCGGACATCGCATCGCCGCCTGGAGGGACATGCCCGCCCGCCCCTTGCGCACCGCCCGCCTGCTCGTCCCCTTCGCGCTGCTCGCGGTCTGGCTCGCCGTCGGCGCCTTCCTGGGCCCGTTCGCCGGGCGGCTGGACGAGGTCTCCACCAACGACCAGGCAGCCTTCCTCCCGCGCAGCGCCGAGTCCACCCGGGTCCTCGCCGAGCAGCGTGCCTTCCGGCAGCAGGAGACGCTGCCCGTGATCGTGGTGTGGACCGCCGACGGGGACGGATCCGTGCGCGGGCGCAGGGCCGCCGCCACGGCCGCCCTCGCCTCGCTCGCCGCGAACCCGGACGTGGCCGGCCGCCCCTCGCCGGCCCTGCCCTCCGAGGACGGCGAGGCGCTGCAGGGCGTCGTTCCGCTGCGGCCCGACCTCGGGGACCGGGTCCCGGCGGCACTCGACCGGGTCCGCGCCGCCGTGGACCGCGTGCCGGGCACCGCCGCGCACCTGGCCGGACCCGCCGCCGTCGAGGCGGACCTGGCCGACGCCTTCGCCGGCATCGACGGCCTGCTGCTCGGCGTCGCGCTCGCCGCCGTCCTGGTCATCCTGCTGCTCGTCTACCGCAGCGTGCTGCTCCCGTTCCTGGTCATCCTGGGAGCCGTCTTCGCCCTCGGGCTGGCCTGCGCCGTCGTCTACGCCCTCGCCGACCGCGGAGCGGTCCGCGTCGACGGACAGGTGCAGGGCATCCTCTCCATCCTGGTGATCGGCGCGGCCACCGACTACGCGCTGCTGCTCAGCGCCCGCTACCGCGAGGAACTCACCCGCAACGCCGACCGGTTCACGGCCGTGACGGCGGCCCTGCGGCAGTCCTGGGGCCCCGTCACCGCCAGCGCGGCCACCGTGGCCCTCGGCCTGCTCGCCCTGCTGCTCAGCGACCTCACCAACAACCGGGCGCTCGGCCCGGTCGGCGCCATCGGCGTCGGTTGCGCCGTGCTCAGCGCCCTCACCTTCCTGCCGTCCGTGCTGCTCCTCCTGGGCCGTGCCGCCTACTGGCCCGCCCGGCCCCGGCCCGCCGACGGCCCGGACGCCGCCCGCGGAGTGTGGCGGCGCGTCGCCGGCGTCGTCGACCGGTCGCCGCGCACGGTGTGGGCGAGCAGCCTCGTCGCACTGCTGGCCTGCGCCGCCCTCGCGCCCGCCCTCACCTCCAAGGGCGTGCCGCTGTCCGAGATCTTCCTCAAGGACGCTCCGTCCGTCACCGCCCAGGACACCCTCGACCGGCACTTCCCCGGCGGCTCCGGCAATCCCGCCGTCGTGGTCGCCGACGCGGACCGGCTGCCGCAGGTGCTGGCCGCCGCCCGCGCGACGGAGGGCGTCGCCTCGGCCTCCGGCGTCACGGCCTCCGGCCGCCCCGGCGGACAGCCCCTGGTGGCCGGCGGCCGGGTCCGCATCGACGTCACCCTCCGCTCCGCCGCGGACAGTGACGACGCGAAGGACGGCATCGCCCGGCTGCGCACCGCCGTGCGGGCGGTCCCCGGCGCGGACGCCCTGGTCGGCGGCTACACCGCCCAGCAGTACGACAGCCTGCGCACCGCCGAACACGACCGGACGCAGATCGTCCCCGTCGTCCTGGCCGTCATCCTCGTGATCCTGGCCGGCCTGCTGCGCTCCCTGCTCCTGCCGGTGCTCCTGGTGGCCACCGTCGCGCTCAACTTCTTCGCCACACTGGGCGTCTCGGCCCTCGTCTTCCGGTACGTGTTCGGCTTCACCGGCACCGATCCGTCCGTGCCGCTGTACGCCTTCGTGTTCCTGGTGGCCCTCGGGGTCGACTACAACATCTTCCTGATGTCCCGCGTACGCGAGGAGTCCCTGCGCCACGGAGTGCGGGAGGGCGTCGTACGGGGACTGGTGTCGACGGGCGGGGTGATCACCGCGGCCGGGGTGGTGCTGGCGGCCACGTTCGCCGCCCTCGGCGTCATCCCCCTGGCCTTCCTCGCCCAGATCGCGTTCATCGTCGCCTTCGGCGTCCTGCTCGACACGCTGGTGGTGCGGTCCCTGCTGGTGCCCGCGCTGGTGCGCGACATCGGCCGCCCGGCCTGGTGGCCCGGCCGGCCGAGCCGGCGCCCGGGGGAGGGGGCGGGGCTCCGGGAGACGGCGCACCGCGATCCATGACATGCCCCTACCGATCCGGGGCAACAGGATCGGTACACCCTGTACATCCCGTCCGGGTCAGCGTCGCAGGAGGTGGCCGCCGTCATGAGTGCGAAGGTGTTGGAGCGTTTCCCCGCAGGGTCTCCGCGCGGATCGTGGCCGGCGGAGGAGTTCGCGGCCGCCCGGCGCGCCGAGGGCGAACCGGCGACCGTGGTGATGGACCTGAACTCGGACGCGTTCCTCGTCGTGGTCGAGGGGCAGGAGGAGGACGGCCGCGCCTGAGGCGGGGTCACCGTCCCGACCAGCGCGCGGGGTTGCGCCGGCAGGCCCTGCGGCTCGTGCTGCGACTCCGCCGGTCGGCCGTGCGGCCGTCGCCGGCTGCGGCGTGGAGCCCGCGCCCCGCGCCGCGGTCGGGTGCCTGCGCTGCGACGTGCTCCGCACGGCGTCGGGCGTAAGGTCGTCCTCGGCGCGGCCCTCAGCCCCGTGGTCGTGTCGGCCTCCACAGGAAACCTGCGCCCGTGCTCCGGCGCCGCCGCCGTGTCGGGGCCCGGCGCGGTCTCGCGGCCCTGCCGGGGGCCGGGCGTCCCGTCCGCCCCCGGACTCCGTCCGTCCCCGGCCGCCGCTCAGGTCCGGCGGGCCGCCCGTCGCACAGCTCCGCGCGGTCGGCGCTCAGGATGCCGGTCAGCAGTTCGGCGGCGAGGCGAGGGCCCGGTGGTACGCCTTGCAGGACGCCCACTGCCGCCGGAACTCCGCGTCGAAGACCGGTTCCAGCGGCGTCTGGTACAGCATGTGGTGCACGAACCAGAGCACCGAGTTGGCGATGCCGTTGTACGCCTCGGCGTGCACGGCCGCGTCGATGTCCAGCATCCGCACCCGCTGCCCGCCGGTGTCCTCGGCGGGCAGCAGCCCGCCATCCGCGCGCCGTACGGCCTCCCGGCCGCCGTCCGCCCGGCGCGGGCGCGGTGTGCGGGGCCTGGGCCGCCTGAGGCGCCGGCCGTCGGCCGCACCCGTACGGTGTCGTCGGTGAGCGGAAGTCGCTCCGGCGGGTTTCCGGCCACGCGGCCGTCCGGCGACCCCGTCACCCCGCGCCCCTCGGCGGCATCGGCCGGATCCTCCGCGCGGGACAGCCCCCGTGCGCACGACGACGCCTCACACGACCGGCGCGTCCCGGTCAGCGGCACGTCGAGCGGAACGCCCAGCGGCACGCCGGGCGGCCCGTCGCCGACCGCGCCCGGAGCGCTGTCCGGGTAAGCGCCCACGCGCTCACCCGGCTCGCCGGACGGGCGGATGACCGCCGCTCCGCGGTCCGCACGCTGTCGCTCACCGGCCGGTGGCGGCCCGGCCCATCGGCCGCCCGGCGCGACATGCCGAGCCGGGTCACGGCCCCGGCGTGTTCCAGCCGTTCGGTCCGCACCGCCGCGCGATGCGCGCACCGCCGGCGCCGGCTCGGGGGGTTCTCCTGTCACACGCTCGTGAAATCACTGGTCCGCGACACGGGACCGGCCGCCTTCTCCTTGACGGCGCCACCGGCCGCTGCCACGATCGACGGCATGACGATGCGACTGGACCTCACGCGGCGACGCCATGTCGACCTCGCCCGCGTCTCCAGCGCCTCCTGTCGTGCCGCGGCCTGATCGCCGACGTCCCGCACGATCCGCCGCGCCCTTTCCCGCCCGCACCGCCTGCATGACCTCCGTCTTCGCAGGCGCGGAGTGCGGTGCGCCCGGGGGTCGGCATCCTGAGATCCGCGACAGGAGTTCCGCATGCCCGCAGCTCCCCTGAAATTCGCCTACTGGGTTCCCAACGTCAGCGGGGGACTCGTCACCAGCACGATCGAACAGCGCACCGACTGGGGTTACGACTACAACCGCCGGCTCGCCGTCCTCGCTGAGAACAACGGCTTCGAGTACGCCCTCAGCCAGGTCCGGTACACGGCCAGCTACGGCGCCGAGTACCAGCACGAGTCCACCAGCTTCAGCCTCGCCCTGCTGCTCGCCACCGAGCGGCTGAAGGTCATCGCCGCCGTCCACCCCGGCCTGTGGCACCCCGGTGTCCTCGCCAAGCTCGGCGCCACCGCCGACCACCTGTCGAACGGCCGCTTCGCCGTGAACGTCGTCTCCGGCTGGTTCAAGGGCGAGTTCACCGCCCTGGGCGAACCCTGGCTGGAGCACGACGAACGCTACCGCCGCTCCGAGGAGTTCATCACCGCCCTTCGGCGCGTCTGGACCGAGGACCACGCCGAACTCGCCGGGGACTTCTACCGGCTGCGTGACTTCACCCTCAAACCCAAACCCCTGAGCACCCCCGGTAGGCCGCACCCGGAGATCTTCCAGGGCGGCAACTCCACCGCCGCCCGGCGGATGGCCGGCCGGGTCTCCGACTGGTACCTCTCCAACGGCAGGGACCCCGACGGGGTCGCCGAGCAGATCGAGGACGTCCGCCGGTCCGCCGCCCGAGCCGGCCGCACGGCACCGAGGTTCGGCCTCAACGGCTTCCTCATCGCCCGCGACACCGAGGCGGAGGCCCGCGGGACGCTGCGCGAGATCGTCGCCAAGGCCGACACCGAGGCGGTCGAGGGATTCGGCGCGGCCGTGCGGCAGGCCGGCCGGTCGACGGCCGACGGCAAGGGCATGTGGCAGGACTCCGCCTTCGAGGACCTGGTGCAGTACAACGACGGCTTCCGCACCGGTCTCATCGGCACCCCGGAGCAGATCGCCGAGCGCATCGTCGCCTACAAGCGGCTCGGCGTCGACCTCCTCCTGCTCGGCTTCCTGCACTACCAGGAGGAGGTCGAGTACTTCGGCCGGCGCGTGCTGCCGCTCGTACGCGAGCTGGAGGCGCAGGAGCCGGGACCGGACGCCACGTCCGAGGCCGTGCCCGCGCACGCCTGACCACCCGCCCACCGCGCCCCGCCGCACCGCACCGCACCGCGAAAGAGGTCACCCGGCATGAGCACCGTCCCGCAGACCGACTTCACCACTCGCCCCGCCCCGCAGACCGCCCAGGACTGGATCGCCCGCGCCACCGAGGTGGCCGCCGTCCTCGCCACCGACGCCGCCGCCCGTGACCGGGCCGGCGCCACTCCGTACGCCGAGGTCCGGCTGCTCAAGGACGCCGGCCTCGTCACCCTGCTCGGCCCGGCCGGGCACGGCGGCGGGGGCCAGGACTGGCCGACCGCCTACCGGGTCGTCCGTGAGATCGCCAAGGCCGACGGGTCGATCGGCCAGCTCCTCGGCTACCACTACCTGTGGTTCTGGGCCGCCCGCCTGGTCGGCACCCGCGCGCAGTGGGAACAGGTCGAGGCCGAGGCCACCCGGGGCCGCTGGTTCTTCGGCGGAGCCGTCAACCCGCGCGACAAGGACGTGATCGTCACCGAGGACGGCGACGACCTGGTCTTCACCGGCCGCAAGTCCTTCTCCACCGGCAGCAAGGTCTCCGACGTCACCGTCCTGGAGGGCGTCTTCGACGGCACCGACCGGCATGTCTTCGCCATCGTGCCCTCCGACACCGCGGGCCTGACCTTCCACGACGACTGGGACAACATCGGCCAGCGGCTCACGGAGAGCGGCAGCGTCACCCTCGACGGTGTCCGCACCCCCTGGTCCTCGGCGGCAGGCTACGTGGACAAGCAGTTCCAGCCGCGGGTCTACAACACCCTCAACGTGCCCACCATCCAGCTGGTCTTCGTCAGCCTCTACCTCGGCATCGCCGCCGGCGCGCTGGAGACGGCCGCCGCCTACACCCGCACCAGGGCCCGTCCCTGGCTGCACGGCGGCCACGAGCGCGCGGTGGACGAGCCGTACGTCATCGACGCCTACGGCGACCTCACCGCCAAGCTGTGGGCGGTCGAGGCACTCGCCGACGCGGTCGCCGCCGAGGGCCAGAGGCTGCACGAGGACCCCGACGCGGTCACCGAGCGGGCCCGCGGCGAGTTCGAGGTCCGCGTCGCCGCGGTCAAGGCCCGCGCCACGGACGTCGCCCTGGAGATCACCAACCGGATCTTCGAGGTCACCGGCGCCCGCTCCACCGCCACCGCCGAGGGACTCGACCGCTTCTGGCGGAACGTGCGCACGCACACCCTGCACGACCCGGTCGCCTACAAGCGCCGCGAGGTCGGCCGCTGGGTCCTCGAGGGCGAACTGCCCGAACCCACCTGGTACTCCTGACCGACCCTCTGCCGGGCGCCTCTTCGCGGACGGGCGCCCGGCGCACCCAGAGAAGAGGCACCCATGGCCACCGTCCTGTCCGTCTCCGGCAGTCCCTCCGCCTCCTCGCGCACCGGCCTGCTGCTGCGCCACCTGGACCAGCGGCTCATCGCCCGGGGCCACGAGGTGATCCCGCTCGACGTCCGCACCGTGCCCGCCGAGGCCCTGCTCGGCGCGGACCTCCGCCACCCCGCCGTCGTCGAGGCCGGCGAGTTGTTCGCCCGCGCCGACGGCGTCGTGGTCGGCACCCCCGTCTACAAGGCGTCGTACTCGGGCGTGCTCAAGGCGCTGCTGGACCTGCTCCCGCAGTACGCGCTCACCGGCAAGACCGTGCTGCCGCTGGCCACCGGCGGCTCGACGGCCCATGTCCTCGCCATCGACTACGCCCTGCGCCCGGTGCTCAGCTCCATGGGCGCCGCGCATGTCGTCCAGGGCTGGTTCACCCTCGACAAGGACATCACCGTCGCCGAGGACGGCTCGACGGTCCTTCCGCCCGCCACCGCGGAGGCGCTCGGCCGGGTGGTGGACCAGTTCGCGGCCGCCCTGCACCGCGCCCCGGTGCTGGCGGCGGCGAGCTGACCGCCGTGACCGCCCACGTCATCGCCGACGACGCGGAGGCCCTCGCCGTCGCCGGGGCCATGGCCGACGAGTTCCGTTCCGGGGCCGCCGAGCGGGACGCCGAACGACGGCTCCCGCGCGCCGAACTCGACCGCCTCTCCGCGTCCGGGCTGCTCGCCGTCACCGTGCCCGCCGGGCACGGCGGCGCGGACGTCGGCGCACAGACCCTCGCGGAGATCTTCCGGCTGCTCGGCTCCGCCGACGGCAGCATCGCCCAGATCCCGCAGAGCCACTTCGTGTACGTCAATGTGATCCGCCGTCAGGGGACGGACGAGCAGCGGAAGTTCTTCTTCGCGGAAGTGCTCGCGGGCCGCCGCTTCGGCAACGCCCAGTCCGAGGCAGGCACCCGGCACGTCCAGGACATCCGCACCCGCCTGGAACCCCGGCCGGACGGGTCGTACACGCTCACCGGGGTCAAGCACTACAGCACCGGGGCCCTGTTCGCCGACTGGATCCCGGTCCTGGCCCGCGCCGAGGACGACAAGCTGCACGTCGCCTACGTGCCCCGCGGCGCCCCCGGCCTCACCGTCATCGACGACTGGGACGGCATGGGCCAGCGCACGACGGCCAGCGGCACGGTCCGGCTGGACGGCGTCCCGGTGCCCGCGGACCGGGTGCTGCCCCACCACCTCACCTTCGAGGGACCGCAACTGCACGGAGCGGTGGCCCAGTTGCTGCACGCGGCCATCGACACCGGCATCGCCGGCGGAGCGCTCACGGAGGCGGCGCGGTTCGTGCGCACCCGGAGCCGCCCCTGGTTCGAGAGCGGGGCCGAGACCGCCGGCGGCGACCCGCTGCTCGTGCAGCGCTTCGGCGAACTCGGCCTGCGGGTGCGGGCGGCCCAGGCGCTGCTGCGCGAGGCGGCACGCACGGTCGACGCGGCCCGCGACCGCCTCACGGACGACTCGGCGGCCGAGGCGTCCATCGCGGTCGCCGCCGCCAGAGCGGAGGCCGCGCAGGCCGCCGTGGAGGTGGCCGGCGCCCTCTTCGAGGTGGCCGGCACCCGGTCGGCCCTCGACTCGCTGAACCTGCACCGGCACTGGCGGGACGCCCGCACGCACACCCTGCACGACCCGGTCCGCTGGAAGATCCAGCACATCGGCCGGTACGTGCTCGACGGCACCCGGCCGCCCCGGCACGGCCTGCTCTGATCGGAGACCCCTCGTGCCCCTCACCTTCCACTGGTTCCTGCCCACCAACGGGGACAGCCGCCACGTCGTCGGCGGCGGCCACGGCACCCCGGCGACGGCCTCCGGACGGGACCGGCCGCCCACGGTCGCCTATCTGAGCCAGATCGCCCGGGCCGCCGAGGATCTGGGCTTCGCCGGCGTGCTGACGCCGACCGGCGCCTGGTGCGAGGACGCGTGGCTCACCACCGCCATGGTCAGCCAGCACACCGAGCGGCTGAAGTTCCTCGTCGCCTTCCGGCCCGGCTTCGTCTCGCCGACGCTCGCCGCCCAGATGGCCTCCACCTTCCAGCGGCAGACCGGCGGACGGCTGCTGCTCAACGTGGTCACCGGCGGTGAGAGCCACGAGCAGCGGGCCTACGGCGACTTCCTCGACAAGGACGCCCGGTACCGCCGTACCGGTGAGTTCCTGCACATCGTGCGGGACCTGTGGCAGGGCAGGACCGTCGACCTGCGCGGGGAGCACCTGCGGGTGGAGCAGGCCCGGCTCGGCCGGCTGCCCGATCCGGTGCCCGAGGTGTACTTCGGCGGTTCTTCGCCCGCCGCCGCACAGGTCGCGGCCCGCTACGCCGACGTGTACCTCACCTGGGGGGAACCGCCCGCCCAGGTCGCGGAGAAGACCGGCTGGATCCGGAAGACGGCCGCGGAGCACGGCCGTGCCCTCCGCTTCGGGGTGCGGCTGCACGTCATCACGCGGGACACCTCGGCGCAGGCCTGGGCGGAGGCGGAGCGGCTGCTCGACGGCTTCGACCCGGCCACCGTGCGAGCCGTCCAGGAGGGCCTCGCCCGCAGCGAGTCGGAGGGCCAGCGGCGCATGCTCGCCCTGCACGGCGGCAGCCGGGAGGGGCTGGAGATCCACCCCAACCTGTGGGCCGGCATCGGACTGGTCCGCGGCGGCGCCGGCACCGCCCTGGTCGGCAGCCACGACGAGGTCGCCGAGCGCATCGGGGAGTACCACGCCCTGGGCGTCGACGAGTTCGTCCTCTCCGGCTATCCGCACCTGGAGGAGGCGTACTGGTTCGGCGAGGGCGTACTGCCCCGGCTCGCCGCGCGCGGGCTGTGGGCGCACCCCGACGGCAGGCGGGACGCCGTCTCGGCGGAGGTGCCGTTCGCGGGCTGAGCGGCCTGCGCCGCCACGGACGCGGCCGCCGCGGCGCCCGGCCCCGCCGGCTCGCCCCCCCGCGTCGCTTCCGGAGGTTTTTTCCGCGGGCGCGGCGCGCGGTGTCGATCCGGGGCCCCCGGGCTCGTGTAGGAGGGGACGAAGCGCCCCACACGGGTCCGACGCCTTGGAGGACGTCATGCAGCACTACCTGCTCAGCGTGGTCCAGCCGGCCGGCGGCACGCCGCCCGGCCCGGAAGCCCTCGCCGGGATCATGCGCAACGTCGAGGCCTTCAACGACGAACTGCGCGCCGCCGGCGCCTGGGTGTTCGCGGGCGGACTGCACGGCCCGGAGACCGCGACCGTGCTCCGCCCCCGGGACGGCGACGTGCTCGTCACCGAGGGCCCCTACGCGGAGGGCGGCGAGTACCTGGGCGGACTCTGCCTCATCCGGGCCGCCGACCGTGACGAGGCGCTGGCGTGGGGCCGCAAGGCCGCTCTGGCGACCACCCTGCCCATCGAGGTACGGCCCTTCGTCGACCAGCACTGACGGCGGACCGGCACCGACGGGCGGGGCACCGGGCGCCGAGGCCGTCCGCCGCGCCGGGTGCGGAGGCGCGGCCGCCGCGCCCGGCCCCTCCCCGGCGGACACCGGCCTCGCCGGGAACGCGGCCCTCGGCGCCTTCGCCGTCGCGCCGACCGGGCGGCCGGCACGTGCCGCCGGATCCGGCCGCCTCGGTCGTCACCGCCGCCGGGGAACCGGACCGTGACCCCGGGGATTCCGGCCGCCTGTCCCGGCCCGCCTGACCGCCGCCCCCCCCGTCGCGGCCGGTGCCCGTCCCGCGCGGCCGCTGCCGTGACGCGCGTAGACCGTGACTGGCATCCCGCGAGTTTTACGTATAACCTCACCGGCTAACCACCCTCGCCGGAAAGGTCACGATGCGCCGCCTCGCACTGGTCACCCTCGTCGTCGACGACTACGACGAGGCCATCCGCTTCTACACCGGGGCCCTCGGGTTCCGCCTCGCCGAGGACGCCCCGCGCCCCGACGGCTCGCGCTGGGTCGTCGTGGAGCCCGGCGGCGACGCGCCCGGCACCGGACTGCTCCTGGCCCGCGCCCGGGACGCCGAGCAGCGGGCCCGGATCGGCGACCAGACCGGCGGCCGCGTCGGGTTCTTCCTGCACACCGACGACTTCGCCCGCGACCACGCCCGGATGACCGCCGCCGGTGTGACCTTCCTGGAGGAGCCGCGCCACGAGCCGTACGGCACGGTCGCGGTCTTCCAGGACCTGTACGGCAACCGCTGGGACCTGCTCCAGCCCGCCGCCTGACCCTCCGGGCGCCACCGCACGGCCCGCCGGACCACCCACCGCACCACCCACCGCACGACCCGCCGAACCACCCGCAGAGGAAAGCCCTGCCATGACCGCGTCCCCGCTCGACACCGAGACCCTCCGCCGGCTCCCCAAGGCCGTCCTGCACGACCACCTCGACGGCGGCCTGCGTCCCGCCACCGTCGTCGAACTCGCGGCCGCGGTCGGCCACACGCTGCCCACCACCGACCCCGACGAGCTGGCCGCCTGGTACGTCGAGGCCGCCGGCTCCGGCGACCTGGTCCGCTACATAGCCACCTTCGAGCACACCCTCGCCGTCATGCAGACCCGCGAGGGCCTGCTGCGCACCGCCGAGGAGTACGTCCTCGACCTGGCCGCCGACGGCGTCGTCTACGCCGAGGTCCGCTACGCCCCCGAGCTGAACACCGCCGGCGGGCTGACGATGAGCGAGGTCGTGGAGAGCGTCCAGGAGGGCCTGGCGGCCGGCATGGCCAAGGCCGCGGCGGCCGGCACCCCGGTCCGCGTCGGCACCCTGCTGTGCGGCATGCGCATGTTCGACCGCGTCCGCGAGGCCGCCGACCTGGCCGTCGCCTACCGCGACGCCGGCGTCGTCGGCTTCGACATCGCCGGCGCCGAGGACGGCTTCCCGCCCGCCGACCACCTCGCCGCCTTCGAGCACCTGCGCCGCGAGAACGTGCCCTTCACCATCCACGCCGGCGAGGCGCACGGCCTGCCCAGCATCCACCAGGCCGTCCAGGTGTGCGGGGCCCAGCGCATCGGCCACGGCGTGCGCCTGACCGAGGACATCCCCGACCTGGCGGCCGGCAAGCTCGGCCGTCTGGCCTCCTGGGTGCGCGACCGCCGTATCGCCCTGGAGATGTGCCCCACCTCCAACATTCAGACCGGCTGCGCCGCCTCGATCGCCGAGCACCCGATCACCGCACTGAAGGACCTCGGCTTCCGGGTCACCCTGAACACCGACAACCGCCTGGTCTCGGGCACGACGATGACCCGTGAGATGTCCCTGCTGGTCGAGCAGGCGGGCTGGACCGCCCAGGACCTGCGCACGGTCACCGTGAACGCCGTCAAGAGCGCGTTCATCCCGTTCGACGAGCGCAAGGCCCTCATCGAGGACGTGGTGCTGCCGGGCTACGCGGCCGTGCTCTGACACAGCCCCCTGAGGTAGGCGGCCTGTCCGACGTGCTGGAGGTCGTCGGACAGGACGCTCACCAGGCGCACCCCCAGCGTGACCGGGGGGTCCCAGCGCTCGTCCACGACCCGTTCCAGGTCCTTGGCGGTCAGGGAGCGCAGGGCGCCCAGCGTCTGCTCGTGCACCGCGTCGTAGTAGCCGGTCAGCAGGTCCGCCGAGGTGACGCGCACCTTGGCGACCTTGGCGGGGGTGTGCCCGTAGCCGGTGTCGTGCCGTGGCAGACCAAGGCCGAAACGCTTCTCCCAGCCCTGGGAGAGCCACACCTGGTCGAGGTCGAAGGCGTCGGCGACGTGATCGTCCTGGACTCGGGTCAGGTGCCAGACCAGCCAGGCGACGGAGTTGGCGCCGGGGGCCGGGCGGTGGTGCAGAGCGTCCGGGCCGAGACCGTCGAGGACGGCGTGGACTTCTTCCCGGATGCGGCCGTAACCGTCGATGAGGACGTCCTTCGCGTGCATACCGTCCACCATCGCAAACCGCCGCCGCTCACGCGCCCGGAACCAGGAATCCGTGACGGCCGGCCGTGTCAGGAGGACCGGGACCCGTGCCGCGGCGGCGCCGGGCCGTCCGCCTCCAGGAGGGCGACCAGCGCCCGGGCGGCCGGGCTGGTGGACCGCTCCGGGGGCAGCAGCGCGACGGTCTCGTACGGCGCCTCGCCCGTGCCCTTCAGCGGGAGCGCCGTGAGCGCCGGCCGCTTGTGCCGGAAGTGCCGGGGGACGACCGCGATGCCGAGGTTCTCGTCCACCAGGTCCAGCAGACTGTGCACGTCGTTGACCTCCAGCGCGACCGTGCGCCGGACGCCGGCCGCGTCGAACGCGGCGTCGGTGCTGCGGCGCGGGCCCCAGTCCGGGTGGAAGTCGACGAAGACCTCACCGGCGAGGTCGTCCGGGCCGAGCACGGCCGCGGCCGAGGCGAGGCGGTGGCTGGGATGGCACAGCACCGTCATCGGCTCGCTGGTCAGCGGCACCGAGCGCAGCTGATCGCTGTCCGCCTGGGTGCGGTAGGCGAAGGCGAGGTCGAGCCGTCCCGCGGCGACCTCCTCGGCGAGCTCCCCCGAGCCGGCCTGCCGCAGCCGGATCTCCACGTCCGGGTGCCGCCCCCGGAAGGCGGCCAGCAGCCGGGCCACGTGCACCCCGGCGATGCACTGCTCGGTGCCCAGCGCCAGAGTGCCGCGCAGCACGCCCTGCACCGCCGCCACCGCCTCGTGCGCCGCCCGCACCTGGGCGAGGATCCGCTCGGCCTCCGTCAGCAGCGCGCGCCCCGCCTCGGTGAGCGTCACCCGGCGGGTGGTGCGCACGAACAGCGGTGCCCGCAACTCCCGCTCCAGCGCCCGGATGGACGCCGACAGACCCGACTGGGACACCATCAGGCGTTCGGCGGCCCGGGTGAAGTGCTGGTCCTCGGCGACCGCGACGAAGTGCTGGAGGTGGCGCAGTTCCATGATTGAGCAGCCTAGTCGCTGAATCCCATCGGATTCACCTGTTGGACTGCTGTACGCCGTCCGGGTGAGAGTGGAACCGGTAGATCATGTGCCCACCCCTCTGGAGTCGCGTTGTACACCGCACACCCCGACCGTTACGCCGACATGCCCTACCGGCGCACCGGCCGCAGCGGCCTCAAGCTCCCCGCACTGTCGCTCGGCCTGTGGCACAACTTCGGGCCCGACCGGCCCGCCGAGACCCAGCGCGCCATCCTGCGCCGCGCCTTCGACCTGGGCGTCACCCACTTCGACCTGGCCAACAACTACGGCCCGCCGCCCGGCGCCGCCGAGTCCGCGCTCGGCGAGGCCCTCAAGGCCGACTTCGCGCGGTACCGCGACGAGCTGGTGATCTCCACCAAGGCCGGCTATCTGATGTGGCCCGGCCCGTACGGCGAGTGGGGCTCGCGCAAGTACCTGCTGTCCTCGCTCGACCGAAGCCTGGCGCGGATGGGCCTGGAATACGTGGACATCTTCTACTCGCACCGCCCCGACCCGGACACTCCGCTGGAGGAGACGATGGGCGCGCTGCACTCGGCGGTGCAGCAGGGCAAGGCGCTGTACGTCGGCGTCTCCAACTACTCCGCCGAGCAGACCCGTGAGGCGGCCCGCATCCTCGCCGACCTCGGCACCCCGCTCCTCGTCCACCAGCCGCGCTACTCGATGCTCGACCGGCGCCCCGAGGACGAGGGCCTGCTCGACGCCCTGGACGAGCTCCAGGTCGGCTCGATCGTGTACTCCCCGCTGGAGCAGGGCCTGCTGACCGGCCGCTACCTCGACGGCATCCCGGAGGACTCCCGGGCCGCCGGCGACAGCCCCTTCCTGAACTCCGAGGCCGTCACCGAGGATCTGGTCGCCCGGCTGCGCGCGCTGAACGAGATGGCCGGGTCCCGCGGCCAGACCCTGGCGCAGATGGCCCTGGCCTGGGTGCTGCGCGGCGGCCGGGTCACCTCCGCCCTGGTCGGCGCGAGCAGCCCGCGGCAGATCGAGGACAGCGTCGGCGCGATCCGCAACCTGGACTTCGACGCCGAGGAGCTGAAGCGGATCGACGCGCTGGTCCGCCCGTAAGGCCGGCGCCGGCCCGTCCGGGGAGGACCGGGGGAAGCGCCGGAGCTCCGGAAGGGCCGGGGGGAGGCTCCGGAAGGCGCCGCGGGGACGCCTCCGGGCGGGCCGCTCCGGCGACGGCAGAGCGGGGACGCCTCCGGGCGGGGCCGCTCCGGCGACGGCAGGTCGCCCTCCCCGCCCCCTGCCGCCGCCGGAACCCCGACGGAGGCGAACCCGTCGCGGGCCGCGCCGTCAGGCGGCCGCCGGCACCCGGTCCAGGAAGCCCAGCACCTGCCGGATGCGGCCCTCCCCGTCCAGCGTGATCACGTCGAACCCGGCCACCGGCGCCGAGCCGTCGGCCTCGTTCACCAGCTCCCAGGCGAAACGCGCGGTGTCGTGGTGGCCGTCGACCGCGCCGAGCGGACGGAACACGAAACCGGGGAACTGCTCGTGGGCCGCCGCGATCACGGCCGCGATCCGCTCGTGCCCGCGGACGTCGGCGAGGGGGTCGGTGTAGCCGCCGTCCTCGGCCCAGGCGGCGGCGACGGCCTTCCGGACCGCCTCCGGCCCGACGGCGTTCCAGGCCTCGAAGTAACGGGCGGCGGCGGCAGCGTGACGGTCGGTGTGCGCGGACATGGCGAAGCATCCTCCATCGAGGTCGTCTTTCCTGGTCGGTCCCCGGACGCGGGTCTCGCCGATCCGGTGGCACCACCCTGCCGGAGCGGCCGGGGAGGGGTCGATTACCCCGCAGGTCATGCCCGGCTCCGCCAGGGGCTTCGCACAGCCCGGCTCATTTCGGCCAGAACGGGCGGCGAATATGCCAACAGACTGGCCGGAAAGGCATGGTGACACTGTTTCGGCAGTGACGATACTCGAAGGTCAGGGGCACTTCACCGCACAGGAGCCGCACGGAGAGCGAGAGGCCGGCCCGGCAGACAGCGAGGCGACGGGGGAGTGAGACGTGCACGACGAATTCCTGTGCCATGTCACGGCGTACGGCGTCTGCGGCGGCCGGCGCATCGGCGTGCCGCTCGGCACCTACCGCGCGCCGACCCTGGCGCTGGCCCTGTGGTGGCTGCGGGACCGGGCGTCGTGGATCGCCGAGCGGCTCGACCCCAGCCCGGCCGACCCGGTCTTCCCGGCGGGCGCGCTGGTGCCGGTCGCGGACACGGTGGCCGACGTCCCCACCCTGCTGCGCTCCTGGTGCGCCGACGACGTGCGGCAGGAGCTGGTGGCCGAGGAGCTGGCGGGCGGCCGGCTGGTCCGCATCGCCGCCAGTGACGACACCACGGAGTACGAACTGCTCGCCGAGTCCGTCGACGCCCTGCGGATGCAGCGCACCGTCCCGCCGCTCGTCGTGCCCGTCGCCTGACACGCGTCCGAGGAGGCGGCAACAGCCGGACAAAGCGGCACGTGGACGGGTGAATCGGTAGAATCTGGGGCATGGCGGAGCGGCCGGTCGCCCCCACGGCGCCCGAACTGGTCCTGGAGACCGACGCGGGTCCGACGGTGATGAGCCCGGGCCGCGACTACCACGTCGGACGCGACCCGCTGAGCGACATCGTCCTCGACGACCCGCGGGTCTCCTGGCACCACGCCGTGCTGCGCTGCGACGACGGACACTGGACCCTGGCGGACGAGGACAGCACCAACGGCACCTACGCCGACGGCCGCCGGATCCGGCGGTGCGGCCTCAGCCCCGGCACCGTCATCCGCTTCGGCAACCCCGCCGACGGACCCCGCGCCGTCCTGGCCCGCCCCCCGCGGCCGGCCCCGGACCGGCCCCCGGCGGTGTCCGTGCCCGAGCTGACCGGCGCCTTCCGCCGGCCCTCCAGCGTCCGCCCGCTGCCCGCCCGCACCACCCGCATCGGCCGGGCCCCCGACAACGACGTCGTCCTGCGCGACCTGGTCGTCTCCCGCCGGCATGCCGAACTGCGCGCCCTCGCGGACGGCTCCTACGAGATCGCCGACCTCGGCAGCCACAACGGCACCTATCTCAACGGCCGGCCCGTCACCCGCGCCCCCGTCGCCCCCGGCGACATCATCGGCATCGGGCACTCCGCCTTCTGCCTGGCCGGCGACCGGCTCCAGGAGTACGTCGACACCGGCGAGGTCTCCCTCGACGTGCAGGACCTCACCGTCGCCGTCGACCGCGGCCGCAAGGTCCTGCTGGACCACGTGTCCTTCCCGGTGGGGGAGAAGTGCCTGCTCGCCGTGGTCGGGCCGAGCGGCGCCGGCAAGTCCACGCTGCTGGGCGCCCTGACCGGGCAGCGGCCCGCCGACCGCGGCACCGTGCTGTACGACGGCCGCGACCTGTACCGCGCCTACGCCGAGCTGCGCCAGCGCATCGGCCTCGTCCCGCAGGACGACATCCTGCACCCCCAGCTCACCGTCCGCGCCGCCCTCCGCTACGCCGCCGAGCTGCGCTTCCCCGAGGACACCGCCCGCGAGGAGCGGTGCGCCCGGGTCGACGAGGTCATCCGCGAACTGGGCCTGGAACAGCGCGCCGGCCAGCCCGTGCACAGCCTCTCCGGCGGGCAGCGCAAGCGGGTCAGCGTGGCCCTGGAACTGCTCACCAAGCCCTCGCTGCTCTTCCTCGACGAGCCGACCTCCGGCCTGGACCCCGGCATGGACCGGTCGGTGATGCAGATGCTGCGCGGCCTCGCCGACGACGGCCGCACGGTCATCGTGGTCACCCACAGCGTCCTCAGCCTGAGCGTCTGCGACCGGCTCCTCGTCCTGGCGCCGGGCGGCAGGGTGGCCTACTACGGGCCGCCCGGCGACGCCCTCGCCTTCTTCGGCTTCGCACAGTGGCCGGAGGCCTTCGAGGCCTTCGACCGCGACCCGGACCGGGACTGGGCCGGCGAGTACCGCAGGTCGCCGTCGCACCGCCGCTACGTCGCCGAGGCCACCTCCCGGCCCCACCACCCGGGCCCGGCCCCCGTCGCCCCCGCGCCGCCGCCCCGCCCGCGCGGCTGGGGCGCCCAGCTCGGCACGCTGGTCCGCCGCTACACCGCCGTCCTGAGCGCGGACCGCACCTTCCTGATCGTCATGATCGCCCTGCCGTTCGTGATGGGCGCCATGGCCCGCGCCCTCGCCGACGGCGGCCTCGCCCGGGACAACGCCGTCGACGTGCTGCTCGTCCTGTGCGTCGGCGCGGTGCTCACCGGCGCCGCCAACGCGGTGCGCGAACTGGTCAAGGAACGCGTCGTCCACCAGCGCGAACGCGCCGTCGGCCTGCCCCGGTCCGCCTACCTGATGTCCAAGGTGGTGGTGCTCGGCGCGGTCACGGTCGCCCAGGCCGTCGTCCTCACCCAGGTCGCCCTGTTCGGCGTCGACCTGAACGCACCCGGTGGCACGGGAGTCTTGCTGCCGCCGCTCGCCGAGATCACCCTCGCCGTCGCCCTGCTGGCGTTCACGGCGATGATGCTGGGCCTGGTGGTCTCCGCGCTGGTCCGCAAGGAGGAGGTGACGATGCCGCTGCTGGTGCTGCTCGCCATCGTCCAGGTCGTCTTCTGCGGCGCCCTGCTCCCCCTGCACGGCGTCGCCGGGCTCCAGCAGCTGTCGTGGCTGGTCCCCTCCCGCTGGGCGCTCGGCGCCATGGCCGGCACCGTCGGGCTGGCCCGGATCGCGCCCGGCGAGCCGGCCTCCGACCCGCTGCTGCGGCACGCGACCGGGGTCTGGCTGCTCGACCTGGCCATGCTGCTGGTGCTGTCCGCGCTCTGCGGGTTCGCGGTGGCCCGGCTGCTGCGCCGGCACGAGCCGGCCGTGATGCGGAAGTAGACGTGCCATGACCGCCCCCGGATTCCGGCCCACGCACGTCGTCCCCCCGCGCGGCCTGCCCGCCTGGGAGGCCCCCGACCCGGCCCGGCCCACCCTGCCCCTGGACCCGCTGCTGCCCGTGCAGCTCGTGGAGCGGCGCGGCGACTGGGGGCACATCCGCTGCGCCAACGGCTGGGGCGCCTGGGTCGACGGCCGGCGGCTGATCGCCGTGCCCGAGGACCCCCCTGCGGCCGGCGGCCCCGACGGCGCCGCCGATCCCCGGCCCCTGCTCGCGCAGGCCGAACGGGCGCTGGGCGACTACCGGGCCGCCGTGGAGGCGCTGGCGGCCGGCGCCCTGGACGGCGAGACCTTCGGGGCCCGCACCCGGGGCCTGCGGATCGGCGTCGTCGTCGACGGGGAGTCCATGTGGCTGTACGACCCGCAGCAGGGACGGTGGGTGTACGGCGACGGACGGAGCCTGCACACCTATGCCACCGACCGCACGGTCACCGGTGCGGCGGACTCCGGGCACGCCCCGACCCGGCTGGTCGCACCCGAGGGCGAGGGCTGATGGCGGGGACCGGCCTCTTCTCCGGAGCGCCCGCGGAGCCGGCCGGCCGGCAGGTGGCGGGCTACCTGATCGAGAGCGAGATCGGACGCGGCGGCATGGCCGTCGTCTACCGCGCCCGGGACCTGCGCCTCGGCCGCACGGTCGCCCTCAAGCTGCTCGCCCCCGAACTGGCCCGCAACGACACCTTCCGGCAGCGCTTCACCCACGAGTCGCGGGTGGCCGCCGCCATCGACCACCCGCACATCGTGCCCGTCTTCGAGGCCGGCGAGGCCGACGGGCTGCTCTACATCGCCATGCGCCACGTCCCCGGCAGCGACCTGCGCCGCCTCCTCGACGAGCGCGGACCGCTGCCGCCGCCGGACGCCGTGCGGATCGCCGCGCAGGTGGCCTCCGCGCTGGACGCCGCCCACGACAACGGCCTGGTCCACCGCGACGTCAAACCCGGCAACATCCTGATCGCCGAGGGCACCGACCGCGACCACCCCGAGCACGTGTACCTCACCGACTTCGGACTCACCAAGAAGTCGCTGTCCCTCACCGGGTTCACCAGCGTCGGCCAGTTCGTCGGCACCCTCGACTACGTGGCGCCCGAGCAGATCTCCGGACGCCCGGTCGACGGCCGCTGCGACGTCTACGGCCTCTCCTGCGTCGTGTACGAGACCCTCACCGGCCGCCCGCCGTTCCAGCGCGAGGACGACATGGCTTTGCTGTGGGCCCACCAGTACGACGAGCCGCCGCCGCCCAGCGCGGCCCGCCCCGGGCTCGCTCCGGGCCTCGACCGCGTCTTCGCCAGGGCCCTCGCGAAAAGCCCCGACGCCCGCTACGACACCTGCCTCGACCTCGTCGCCGCCCTGCGCGCCGCCGCGACCGCCGCTCCCGCGAGCGCCCGCACGGACACGCGACCGGACCGCACGGCGCCCGGCGCGGCCCCGCCGCCCCCGCCCTGGGCCGGACCGGTGTTCCGGACGTAGAGAAGCCGCGTCCGGATCAGGGGGCGGGCGGGTGCTCCACGCGGCCCCTGCGCCGCACCGGCCCCGCCAGCAGACCGCCCAGGAACCCGGCCGCCAGCCCCCACACGGCCCCCAGTCCCACCGCCTGCCACAGCCGCGGCCGCAGGAACAGCCCCCCGGACAGAGAGCCGCCCAGGTCGCCGATGCCCAGCACGGACAGCCCGTACTGCGCGGACACACGGCCCGTCAGGCAGATCATCAGCACCGTCAGGGCCAGCGCGACGGCCAGGTGCAGGGCGTGCTGCCGGGGCCGGACGCGGGCCGGCGACCGCACCGCCATCCGGAAGGCCACGGCGAGCAGAAGGACGACCGCCGGGACCGGCAGCCACCACATCCAGCCGTCGTGGCCGGCGAGCGAGCGCAGGTTCACCGCGCAGACGCCGGGGCAGCGCAGGAGCTCGTCCAGGACGTGCGGCACCGGCAGACCGGCCGGACCGTCCAGGCGGCCGTCCCAGGTCGCCCCCGTGCTCAGGGTCAGCGCCGGCCAGGCCACATTGGGCAGACCGAGCAGGATCAGCGCGAACGTCGCGGCGGCGGGCCCGCGGGTGGCGGCCGCGACCAGTCCGGTGACGAGGCCCGCGCCGGCGTAGGCGAGCAGCAGCTCCAGCATCGCGCGCGCCGCCGGGCGCACCGACTCCTGCCGGCGCAGCAGCCGCCCCGGCAGCGGAGCCCCGCGCGCGACCAGCAGCGCCAGCAGCAGCACCCCGGCCAGCCACAGCAGCCCGAACAGCACGGTCAGCGGCACGTCCGCGGCGAAGCCGGCCTCCGGCGCCGCGTCGAACAGGCCGGTCAGGTCCCGGAGGTCACCGCTGCCCACGTCCACGGCGAAGGTGTGCCGGGCGGCGAGGCCCAGCCCGGTCAGCGCCGCCGACCACAGCACCGCGATCCGGGCCGCCCAGCCGGCCAGCTCCCCGGCCGGGACGACCGCCCGGTGCCGCAGCGGCCGCAGGAAGCCCGCCCCCAGCGCCAGGGCGCCGGCGAGCGTCACCGACAGCGGCAGCACGGTCGGACCCGCCCGCGCCCCGGCGAACACCCCCGCGTCACCGGAGACCTCCACGCTGCCGCCGACCGCGGCCACCACCGTGGCGGCCACCACCCGCGGGTACGCGCCGTCCGGCAGGCCGGCGGCGCCGGCCGCCCACAGCCCGAGCGCCGCCGGCAGCGCCATCACGGCCGCCGCCGCCAGCACCACGGCGGCGGCCCGCACCCAGCCGTGGCGGGCGCCGGCCCGGGCGGGGACGGTCGGGGGGCTCACCCTCCCCACGCTAGGCAGCGGCCGGGCGCCCCGCCCGCCGGGTGCGCCGTCCGCGCCGGCTTGCGAGCACGGCCGTACTGCGGCACACAATGGGGCTGAACGCACAATCGAACGCCTCACACAGGGTTTCCACCGGGTCGATCGCAGAAAGCCGCGCCTCGCGACGGGAAGAGGACCTCGTGAGCGTCGAACCTCCGTCCTCCGGCCGCCCCACCGGGCCTCCCTCGGGCCCCCTGTCGGGTTCCTCCCCGCCCCCGTCGGGGCCACCGCCCCCGCAGCCCCCGGCCGGCGGCCCCGGACCGCAGGGGCCGCGCCCGCGCAGACCCTGGTGGAAGTCGGCGCCCCGCGTGGTGGCCCTCGCCGCCGCCCTCGTCGTCGCCGCGCTCCTCGCGGTGGTCCTCGTCCGGCCGGGGGGCGGCGGATCCGCCAAGGCCGGCGAAATCTTCCTGCAGCCCGCCGGCAGCACCGGCCCGCACCCGTTCACGCCGTCGACGGCGAAGGAGACCGCGGTGGCACCGGCGGCGTCACCGCCGCCCGGCACGCCGGGGAAGGACGACGCCTCGGCGTCCACGGCGGCCAACGTGGTGCAGGGCGTGGACGGCGCGGCGCCGGGTCTGTACGGCGGCACCAGGAACGTCTCCGCCTGCGACGTGGAGAAGCAGATCAAGGCCCTGCGGGCCGACCCCGCGAAGAACCGGGCGTTCGCCTCCGTGTCCGGCGTCCGGCCCTCGGACGTCCCCGCCTACCTGCGCTCCCTCACCCCGTTGCAGTTGCGTGCCGACACCCGCGTCACCAACCACGGCTACCAGGACGGGGCCGCCACCCCCTACCAGGCCGTCCTGCAGGCGGGCACCGCCGTGCTGGTGGACGACCGCGGCATGCCCCGGGTGCGCTGCGCCTGCGGCAATCCGCTCACCCCGGCGCAGGCCCGGTCCACCGCGCCGAGGACGACGGGCGACCGCTGGGCGTCGTACCGGCCCTCGACCGTCGTCAGGGTGACGCCCGCCCCGACGGCCGTCGAGGTGTTCGTGATCTACGACTCGCGCCATCACGGCTGGCTCCACCGCCCCAGCGGCGACACCGGCCGCCACGACCGGCCCGCGAAGCCGCCCGCGCACCCGTGGCACCCCGCGAACCCGCCGTCCAGGCCGCCGGCCGACTGCGCGCCGCAGCCGGGCGCGACCGGGACGCCGGGCTCGAAGCCCTGCCCGCCGGCGTCGAGCCGGACCGAGCCGCCGGCGACCCCGCCGTCGTCGCGGCCGTCCTCCTCGTCCGGGCCCGCGGAACCCTCGAAGCCCTCGAAGCCCTCGAAGCCCTCGAAGCCCGCCAAGCCCTCGGAACCCGCCGAGCCGTCGAAGCCCTCGAAACCCTCCGAACCCTCGAAGCCCTCGAAGCCGTCGGAGCCTTCGAAGCCTTCCGAGCCCGCCGAGCCGTCGGAGCCCTCGAAGCCGTCGGAGCCCACGAAGCCGGTGAAGCCGTCCGAGCCGTCGCAACCCACCGAGCCCGCGGAGCCCACGAAGCCCTCCGAGCCCTCGCAGCCGTCTCCGCCCGGACCGGAGACACCGGGGCAGCCCGACGGGACCGCCCCGGACCGGCCGGAGACCCCGCAGGCGCCGGACACCGGGCAGCAGCCGGGGAACGAGCAGCAGGACACCGGCCCGGACCAGGGCTGACCGGCCCCCGCGGCTGCCCTCCCCGGCGGGGTGAGCCTCGTCCCTGTGCGCGGTCGGCGAACACGCCGAGTGGACTGGCGGCCCCGCGTTGGGGTACGAGGTGTGGTGCAACACCGGCCGGACTGGGCTTCCCGAGAGAGACAGCATGACCGAGCACCTGGGCGGGGCAGTGATACCGACTGGTTTCGACGTACCCGTGGAGCCGCTGCGGCGCGCGGCGCACTACACCGGCGAATCCGGATGCATCGCCGAGGCACGTGCGTTCGCCGCCCAGTTCCTCCGGGAGCTGCGGACGGAATGGTGCGCCCCCGCCGACAGCCGTGCCGACGGCGAGCTGCTGCTGGTGGTGAGCGAGCTGGTGACCAACGCCGACCGGCACAGCAACGGCCCCTACATCCTGGAGCTGGAGGGCACGGACGCGTCGGTCACCGTGTCCGTGTACGACAGCAGCACCGCCGTGCCCCGCCGCTATCCGAAGGACCCCCGGCGTGTCGGGCGGCACGGTCTGGAGATCGTGCACGCCCTGGCGTCGGAGGTCACCGTGGAGCGCGTGCCCGTGGGCAAACGAGTGCGGGCCCGCTTCGACCTCAGCCGCTGAGCAGGAGAGGAGCGCCCGGCGGACGCCGCCTGCCGGGCCGGCGCCCCCGCCGCGCTGTCAGGCGCAGCCGAGCTCGCCGAGCATCCCCTCGCGCAGGCGGGCGATGATCCGCTTGATGAGGCGGGAGACGTGCATCTGGGAGCACCCGAGGCGCTCGCCGATCTCCGCCTGGGTGGCCTCCTCCACGAACCGCATGTGCAGGATCTGCCGGTCCCGGTCGCTGAGCTCCGCCATCAGCGGGGCCAGCGCGTGGAAGTCCTCGACGAGCCGCAGCCCCTCCTCCTCGACGCCGATGAAGTCGGCGAGCACGGCCTCGCCGTCCTCGGGTCCGTCACCGGTGAGCGCCGCGTCCAGGGAGGCGGAGTTGTAGCCGTTGGAGGCGAGCTGGGCCTCGACCACCTCCCGGGGCGTGAGGTTCATGAGCGTGGCCAGCTCCGCGACCGTCGGGTCCCGGTCCAGCCGGCTGGACAGCTCCTCGCGGGCCTTGGCCAGCTCGACCCGCAGTTCCTGCAGCCGGCGCGGCACGTGGACCGCCCAGGTGGTGTCCCGGAAGAAGCGCTTGATCTCGCCGACGATGTACGGCAGGGCGAAGGAGGTGAACTCCACCTCACGCGACAGTTCGAAGCGGTCGATGGCCTTGATCAGGCCGATCATGCCGGTCTGGACGATGTCCTCCATGTCGTCGCCCCGACCGCGGAACCGTCCGGCCGCGAACCGCACCAGCGACATGTTCATCTCGATGAGGGTGTTGCGCGCGTACTGGTACTCGTGCGTGCCCTCCTCCAGCTCGGCCAGCCGGCGGAAGAACTGGCGGGACAGCTCGCGTGCGTCCCGCGGGGCGACGGACGCCGGGTCCGCGATGCCGGGCAGTGGCCCCCCGCCCGTCGTGTCCTGCTCGGTGCTCTCGGCGACCTCTGCTTCCGACCGGATCCCGGCGGCGGTGTTCATGTACCTCTCCCACGAAAGTCACGGTTCGACGTCTGCCTTCAGCGGCTTCAGCGTGCCGAGCCTGTGCAGGTTGCGTGCCCCGTCGGGTACCCCGAACGCCGCGGATCATGCATACCCGCGGAGCAGCTCACCCGGCGGGTACCCACGGTGACGCGCCGCATGCGCCCTGCCGCCGGGAGTGGCAGGAAAGCACCGCTTCCGGACGGGCCGGCACGGGGTTTCCCTCAGGGCGCAACGCCCGGGCCTTGCCGTCCGGAACACCCCCGGTCCTAGGCTGTCGGAATGACCGACCGGCTGAGCGACGAAGCACACGTGATCCCCCTCCGACCGGCGCCCGTCCGCCCCGACGCGGCCGAGCCCGCTCCCAAACGCAGGGAGCCGCTCTGGCGCGACCTGGTCGGCGAGGTGCTGCGCCGCGAGCGGCGGGCGCAGGAGCGCACGCTCAAGGACGTCGCCGACGCGGCCCGGATCTCGGTGCCCTACCTGTCGGAGATCGAGCGCGGCCGCAAGGAGGCGTCCTCGGAGGTCCTCGCCGCCGCGGCCGAGGCGCTCGGCCTGGGACTCGGAGGCCTGCTGTCGCGCGTGCACGGCGAACTGGTCCGGCGCACGCCCGCACCGGCCCGGCCGGCCACCGCGCCCCGGCAGCCGTACCGGGGGCTCAGCCTGGCCGCCTGACCCGGCCGCGCGGCCCCGTCCGCCGGACACACCCGGATCCGGTTCCGTCACGGCCGCGAAGCGGCAGCCCCCGCCGGACCCCGCTCAGTGCCCGGCGTGCGGATCGGGTCGCCGTGGGGTGCGGACGGGGGAGTCCGCCAGGGCGTACCCGACCGTGTCCGGCCGGCCGGATGGACTGCGGGGCACCCGGCGTCCTGGCGCGGCCACGGGCCCGGCCGCGCCAGGGCCGTGGTCCGCTCCCGGACCTGCGGGTCGAGCCGGTCCGGCGCCTCCTCCCGCCGGAGCCGTCGGTGACACACCCGGATCCGGTTCGCCACGGCCGCGAAGCGGCAGCCCCCGCCGAACCCGCTCAGTGCCTGGCGTGCGGATCGGGCGTGCGGATCGGGTCGCCGTGGGGTGCGGACGGGGGAGTCCGCCAGGGCGTACCCGACCGTGTCCGGCCGGCCGGGTGGACTGCCGGGCACCCGGCGTCCTGGCGCGGCTCTGCGGGTCGAGCCGGTCCGGCACCTCCTCGGGCGGCTCGGCCGCCGGGAGCCGGCCGAGGCGGACGCCGATCACCGGCCGGGGCGGGCGCGGCCCGGCTCGCGGGGCATCGCCGCGCTCGGTCGCCCCCCACGACGCCGAGCCGCTCACAGCGGGCCCGCGCATCGGCCGCGCCCAGGCGCCGGCGACCCGGCCGGCCTCCCGGTCCGGCCGGCGGCGGGCCGGACAGCCGGACGCCCGGCATGCTGCCGGCCCGCACCGGGCGGCTCGGCGGAACACCGGGTGCGCGGGAGGTCGGGGTCCGGGCGGCGGGGGCCGTCCTCGGCCGTACGCATTTTCCGGCGGCACGGCCGATGAGTACGGGACGCGGCAGCGGTCCATACATACGTCCTCGTCCCCCGTTCCCTGCCCGGGTCCCCCCAGGAGGTACTCATGACCACCGACGGATTCACCACGTGTCTCTGGTTCGACGGCCAGGCGGAGGAGGCCGCGCACTACTACGCGTCGGTCTTCGACGACTCCGGCGTCGGCCGCGTCGTCCGCTCCCCCGAGTCCGGGCCCGGCCCGGCCGGCTCCGTGCTGACGGTGGAGTTCACGGCGAACGGCCAGAAGTTCGTCGCGCTCAATGGCGGCCCCCAGTTCACGTTCAACGAGGCGATCTCCTTCCAGATCCTCTGCTCCGACCAGCAGGAGATCGACCACTACTGGACGAAGCTCACCGAGAACGGCGGCGAGGGCGGACGCTGCGGGTGGCTCAAGGACAGGTACGGCGTCTCCTGGCAGGTGGTCTACGCCCGGCTGATCGACATGATCGCCGACCCCGACCCCGGGAGGGCCGGGCGTGCCGTGCAGGCCATGATGACCATGGACAAGCTGGACGCGGCCGCGCTGGACAAGGCGTACGACGGCGCGTAGCGCCGCACGCGCGGGCGGCGCCGGGCCGGCCGCCGAGCGGTGCCCCTCCGGTTCGGCGCGCGGCCCCGACACCGTGTGGCTAGCGTGAACAAGCGGGACACACCACACCAGGAGGGCCGCGATCATGGCCGTGCAACCCGAGGGAACCCCCTGTTGGGCCGATGCGATGTTCAGCGACGTCGAGGGAGCGAAGCGCTTCTACGGCGGCGTCCTGGGCTGGACCTTCGGCGAGACGTCGTCGCAGTACGGCAATTACACGCAGGCCTACGCGGACGGCAAGGCGGTGGCCGCCGTCGTCCCGCCCATGCCCGGCCAGGAAGGCCAGTCGCAGTGGTGCCTGTACCTGGCGTCGCCGGACGCCGCCGCCACCGCGGAGAAGGTCCGGCGGCACGGCGGCGAGGTGCTGATGGAGCCGATGCAGGTCGGTGACTTCGGCACCATGTGCCTGGCGCGGGAACCCGGCGGGGCCGTGTTCGGCGTGTGGCAGGCGGGCGTCCACGAGGGCTTCGAGGCCACGGCCACGCCGGGCGCCTACTGCTGGGCCGAGGTCTTCACCCGCGAGCCGGAGCGGACGGACGCCTTCCTCTCCGCCGTCTTCCCCTACCGTATGAAGGAGATCGAGGACGAAGCGGTGGACTTCCGGATGTTCGACATCGGGGAGGACACCGTTCTCGGCAGGATGCGGATGACCGACGACTTCCCGCCCGAGATGCCGTCGTACATCAACGTCTACTTCACCGTCGACGACTGCGACGCGGCCGTCGCCCGGGCCGGCGAGCTCGGCGGCGTCCTCCGCTTCGGTCCGATGAGCAGCCCGTTCGGCCGGTTCGCCGCGCTGAGCGACCCTCAGGGCGCCAGCTTCTCGGTGATCGACATCACCACCACCGAGGGGGAGAAGCCGAAGATCAGAGACGTGTGACCCGCCCGGACGGCCGGCGCGCACGGCCATGGCATGATCGGACGCATGCGTGAACGTGTGGTGGCCGCGTGCGACGGGGCTTCGAAGGGAAACCCCGGACCGGCCGGATGGGCGTGGGTGGTCTCCGACGACGACGAGCGGACCCCCGCCCGCTGGGCGGCGGGCCCGCTCGGCAGGGCCACCAACAACGTCGCTGAACTGACGGCCCTGGAACGGCTGCTCACGGCCGTGGACCCGGACGTGCCGCTGGAGATCCGGATGGACTCCCAGTACGCGATGAAGGCCGTCACCACCTGGCTGCCCGGCTGGAAGCGCAACGGCTGGAGGACCGCCGCCGGCAAGCCCGTCGCCAACCAGGACCTGGTGGTCCGCATCGACGAACTGCTCGACGGCCGTTCCGTCCGGTTCCGCTACGTGCCCGCCCACCAGGTCGACGGCGACCCGCTGAACGACTTCGCCGACCGCGCGGCCAGCCGGGCGGCCTCCGCCCAGGAACCGGCCGGCAGCGCGCTCGGCTCGCCGGAGCCCCCGCCGTCTCCCGACACCCCGGCGCCGGCCGGCGCGGCGCGCCGGAAGACGCCCCGCCGCACCGGCGGCGCCGGTGGGGCGCGCACCATCAAGGCGAAGTTCCCCGGCCGCTGCCCGTGCGGCCGGTCCTACGCGGCCGGCGAGAAGATCGCCAAGAACGCGCAGGGCTGGGGCCACCCCGAGTGCCGTGGCACCGAGGACTGATCAGGCGTCGTCCGCGGTGCCGCCCGAGGGCGCGTAGCCCGCGTCCGGGTGCCGTGCAGCCAGAACACCGGGTGGTCGGGGGAGACATGCGCCCGCCGACCCGGACGCGGACGCGGTTGTGCGGTGTCGTACGTCGTTCGAAGTCGAGCGGGAACCTGCGCTGCCAGGGCAGGAACGAGGGGAGCGGCGGCCGGTCCGCTCGCCTTCGTCGGTGTCCGTCATGAACGGTCATGGTGCGCGGTGCCGCGGAATTCCTGTGCTGTGGCGGCCGGTTGGCGGGGAACGGCAGCAGCGGCGCGCCCTGCAGCTCGTCCACCGCGGCACGGGCGGGAGCGCGCGGGGTGGGCACCGGGTCGTAGCGGCTGACGGCGCTGATCCAGCTGCCGTCGGCGTTCCGCATCACCTGCAGCCGCACGCCGTCGACGAACACCGCGCAGGCGCCGCCGTGTCCGTGGTGGTGCCCGCCGCCCGACGGGCCGCCCGGACTTCCGGTGATCCTTCCCGGGCGCCGTCCGTCCGGGTGACGCGGCTCACCGCGCCAAGCCGACGCGATCGAGCGGACCGCCTTCCTGCTACCCTCCGGTTCCGTTCGGCCACGTTCGGTGACTGTCAGGGGTGTGCGCGTGAAGGTCGTCGTTGTCGGAGGCGGGCCCGGGGGCCTGTACCTCGCCATCCTGCTCAAGCGGCAGAACCCGTCCCACGACATCACCGTCCACGAACGCAACCCCGAGGGCTCCACGTACGGCTGGGGCGTGACGTACTGGCGCGGTCTCCTCGACCGGCTCCAGACGTACGACCCGGAATCGGCGCAGGCGATCGAGGCCCACTCCCTGCGCTGGAGCGACGGCATCGCCGTGGTGCGGGACGTGGCGACCCGTCACCGCGGCGACCAGGGCTTCGGCATCGGCCGGCACCGGCTGCTGGAGCTGCTCGCCGGCCGGGCCCGCGCCCTCGGCGTACGCCTGGAGTTCGAGAGCGAGCTGACGGAGCCGCCCGCCGGCGCGGACCTGGTCGTCGCGGCCGACGGCGTGCACAGCGCCCTGCGCACCCGCCGTGCCGACGAGTTCGGCACCCGGACGACCTCGGGCCGCAACCACTACATCTGGCTCGGCACCACCAAGGTCTTCGACGCCTTCACCTTCGCCTTCACCGAGACCGACCACGGCTGGATCTGGGCCTACGGCTACGGCTACAGCGACGACCACAGCACCTGCGTCGTGGAATGCCCCCCGGAGACCTTCACCGGCCTCGGACTCGACCGCGCGGACCCGGCCGAAGGGCTCGTCCTGCTGCAGAAGCTGTTCGCCGGCGTCCTCGACGGCCACCCGCTCGTCGCCCGCTCCGGCGCCTCCTGGCAGAACTTCCGCACCCTCACCAACCGCACCTGGCACCGCGGCAACCTCGTCCTGCTCGGTGACGCGGCCCACACCACCCACTACTCCATCGGCGCCGGCACCACCCTCGCCCTGGAGGACGCCGTGTGCCTGGCCGGCGCCCTGCGGGAGCACGCCGCCCTGCCCGAGGCCCTCGCCGCCTATGAGCGCCGGCGACAGGCCGAACTGCTGTCCGTGCAGAGCGCGGCCCGCTACAGCGCCCAGTGGTACGAGAACCTGCCCCGCTACATCCACCTGCCCCCGCACCGGATGTTCGCCCTGCTCGGCCAGCGCCACTCGCCCCTGCTGCCGTACGTCCCGCCGCAGCTGTACTACGGCCTGGACAAGGCGGCCGGGCGGCTGGAGGCGCTGCGCCGGCTCAAGCGCTGGCTGGGCCCCCGCGCGGCCCGCGCCCTGCACGCCCGGTCCACCGCCCGCCGGGGCTGACCCGCCCACCGCGCCGCACGGGTCCGCGGGACGCCGTGCCGGGTGACAGACTGGGCGCCATGGACGAACGCGCATTCCGTAGGTCGGGGCAGTGGGCATCGGTGGTCGGCCTCGGCACCTGGCAGCTCGGCGCCGACTGGGGCCACGTGGACGACAAGGAGGCCCTCGCCGTGCTGGAGGCGGCGGCCGAGTCCGGGGTCACCTTCTTCGACACCGCCGACGTGTACGGCGACGGGCGCAGCGAGGAGACCATCGCCTCGTTCCTGCGCGCACGACCCGACCTGCACGTGCTGGTGGCCACCAAGATGGGCCGCCGCGCCGAGCAGATCCCCGAGAACTACGTCCTGGACAACTTCCGCGCCTGGAACGACCGCTCGCGCCGCAACCTCGGCGTCGACCGTGTCGACCTGGTCCAGCTGCACTGCCCGCCGACCCCGGTGTACTCCTCGGACGCGGTCTTCGACGCCCTGGACACCCTGGTCGAGGAGGAGCGCATCGCCGCGTACGGGGTGAGCGTGGAGACCTGCGCCCAGGCGCTCACCGCGATCGCCCGGCCCAACGTGGCCAGCGTGCAGATCATCCTCAACCCGTTCCGCATGAAACCCCTCCGCGAGGTGCTGCCCGCAGCCCGCGAGGCCGGCGTCGGCGTCATCGCGCGCGTGCCGCTGGCCTCCGGGCTGCTGTCCGGCAAGTACACCCGGGACACGGTGTTCGCGGCCGACGACCACCGCACCTTCAACCGGCACGGCGAGGCCTTCGACCAGGGCGAGACGTTCTCCGGCGTCGACTACGACTCCGGCGTCCGTGCCGCCGCCGAGTTCGCGGCGCTCGCCCCGCAGGGGTACACGCCCGCGCAGTTGGCGCTGCGCTGGATCATCGAGCAGGAGGGCGTGACCACCGTGATCCCCGGCGCCCGCAACCCGGAGCAGGCCCGCGCCAACGCAGCCGCGGCCACACTGCCGCCGCTGCCCGAGGAGACCGTCACCGCGGTCCGCGAGCTGTACGACCGCCGGATCCGGGACCAGGTCGAGCACCGCTGGTAGAGGCCGGGACCTGGGCCGTTTGAAGGAACGGCGCCGGGGTTACACGCTCCGCATGACGGAGGAAGCACGGCGCAGAGGACGCAACGAGACCGAGGAGGAGCGTGCCGACCGGATGTGGGGCGAGCTCATCCAAGAGGTCCGCGTCGCGCAGACAGGTGTGCAGATCCTGTTCGGCTTCCTGCTGACGGTCGTCTTCCAGCCGAAGTACGCGCAGCTCGCCGACGTCGACAAGGCGATCTACATCGTCACCGTCGTCCTGGGCGCCTGCGCGACCGGCGCGCTCATAGGACCGGTCTCCCTGCACCGCCTGGTGTCCGGCCGCCGGGTCAAGCCGCAGGCGGTGCGGCTGGCCTCCCGGCTGACGTTCGTCGGCCTGGTCCTGCTGCTGGCGACGATGACGTCGTCGCTGCTGCTGATCCTGCGGGTGGCCACGCACGACGGCTACGTCCCGTACCTGGTCTCGGCCGTCGTCACCTGGTACCTGGTCTGCTGGTACGGGCTGCCCCTGTGGGCCCGCCGCAAGCACTCGTCCCGCTCGGGCGACCGCAGCGGGTCCTACTGACCGCCGCGAGCCGCGGCCGCGCCGCCGAGCGCGCGCAGCTGACGGTCGTGCACCCGGCTGAGCAGCAGCAGGGACAGCACCGCCCCGGCCAGCGCGCAGCACATGTCCCACTGGGTGTCCCACACATCGCCCTGGGTCGCGAGGAACGCGTCGGCGCCGTGCCCGGCGATCTCGGCCGCGAGCCACTCCAGCAGCTCGAAGCAGGCGCTGAAGGCCAGACAGGCGCACACCGTGAGCGGCGCGAGCCAGCGGCTGCCGCGCAACGGCGAGGTGCGGACGAGCAGTTCCCGCACCAGCACGGCCGGTACGAAACCCTGCATCAGATGCCCGAAGCGGTCGTAGGGGTTGCGCTCCAGGCCGAAGGCGTCGCGCACCCAGTCGCCCGCCGGGACCTGCGCATAGGTGTAGTGACCGCCGACCGCGAGGACCAGCGCGTGCACGGTCAGCAGCCCGCACAGCAGCCCCGTCAACGGGAAGCGCCGCCGAGCCAGCACCGCCACGGGCAGGCCGGCCAGCGCCCACACCGTCTCCAGGAACCAGGTGGCGCGGTCGCGTGCGCCCCACGCCGACACCGCCAGCCCCACGGCCGCAACGCCGGCGAACAGGACGGGCGGCACGCGGCGCGGCGTGCGGAACGGGAGGGAACGCGGTGCGGTCACGGTCACGGCGGGGCTCCTTGCCCGAGGCGTCGTAGGAGCCCATCGTGGCCGCGGGACCGGGGACCGGCATGAGTACGGCTACTCAGCCGCGGAGAGGATCTCCGCCAGCACCTCGTCCACCGGGACGCGTTCCCGCCCCGGCGGGACGACGCGGTGGGTCTCGCGCAGGAACGCGGCGATCGCGGGCGCCCAGGCGAACACCACCGCGCGGTGCCGGCTTCCGTCCGGGCGGACGTCCCCGAGGAACTCCATCCGCAGCTCGTGCCACGGGCCGGTGGCCTCCGGCCGCATCCGCACGTCCCCGATGCCGACCGGCCCGGCGAGGCCCGCGGCGAGCATCTCGCGGTCCAGCCGCCAGGTGGCCAGCACATGCCCGTCGTGGGCGAAGACGGCGGTGACGGCGAACGGGTCGCCGGCGTCGTAGCCGAGGTGGGCCAGCACCGGACACCGTCCGGTGCCGTGGGAGAGCAGCTGCACCACCAGGGTCTTGTGCACGAACGGGTTCACGCGGGGGCCTCCGGCAATGATCGGCGTAGAGCCCCCTCATACCCCCGCTCAGGGGGTGATGCTCACCCGCGTGACTGATTTCCGCGGTCCCCGCCCGCCGGCCCGCGTCACCCGAACGCCTCCCGCAGGGCCGGCAGCAGCGTCTTCGCCGACCAGTCCAGGAACTCCGGCTGGGTGTCACCGCCGATCTGCACCAGGGCGATCTCGTCGAACCCGGCCTCCGCGTACGGCCGCACCGCCTCCACGAACGCGTCCGGGTCGTCGCCGCACGGGATGGCGGAGGCGACGTCGTCGGGGGTCACGAACTGCGTCGCGGCCTCGAAGGCGTCGGGATGCGGCAGCTCGGCGTTGACCTTCCAGCCCAGGCCGAACCAGCGGAACTGGGCGTGGGCGCGCTCGACGGCCGTGTTCCGGTCGGGGTCGTAGCACACCGGGAGCTGGCCGACGCGGGGCTTGCCGGTGCCGCCGTGCCGGTCGAACGCCTCCAGCAGCCCGGCCTTGGGCTCGGTCGCCACGACCAGGTCCGCCAGGCGCCCCGCCAGCTTGCAGGACTGCTCGCCGGAGACGGCGATGCCGATCGGCGGCGCCTCCTCCGGCAGGTCCCACAGCCGGGCCGACTCCACGTCGTAGTGCTGCCCGTGGTGGGTGACGTGGCCGCCCTCGAACAGCGCCCGGATGATCTGCACCGCCTCCTCCAGCATCTCGTGGCGCACGTCCACCGGCGGCCAGCCGCCGCCCACCACATGCTCGTTCAGGTTCTCGCCGGCGCCCAGCCCCAGCCGGAACCTGCCCTGCGACAGCAGCTGCACCGTCGCCGCCTTCTGCGCCACGACCGCCGGGTGGTAGCGCAGGATGGGGCAGGTGACGTAGGTCATCAGCGGGATCCGCGAGGTGGCCTGAGCGGCGGCGCCCAGCACGCTCCACGCGTACGAGGAGTGTCCCTGCGAGCGCAGCCACGGGAAGTAGTGGTCCGAGGTCACCGAGAAGTCGAACCCGGCCTCCTCCGCCTGTACGACGTGGTCCACCAGGTCCCGGGGACCGGCCTGCTCGGTCATCATCGTGTATCCGATTCGCACCATGGGGGGCGAGTCCCCGGCTCGGCCGACGGAAAACGGCCGGCGCGCGGGCTCGGCCCCGCGGGATGCGGAACGCCCGCGGGAACGTCCCCGGCGCCAGCAGCTGGGCCGCGTTCATCCGCGTGCATCCCTGAAAGCCCGGCTTCGCCCTCTTCGGGACGTGCCGGGCCGTTCCGCCCTCGCCCGCGAGGCGCGGACGATCGACTCGACCGGCCGTCGAGCTGCGGGCAACCGAAGGCGAGCGAGGGGCGCGGTCCTGGTTCACAGCAGTCCGAAGCGCTCGGCCCAGCCGATGATCTCCTGAGGCGTCGTGTTGCCCCCGCACACCACGAGTCCGAGCCGGCAGCCGTCGCCGACCCGTGCCGCCACCCGCCGGGCGGCCGGCAGCAGACAGCCCGCGGCCGGCTCCGCCCACACCTTGGCGTGGTCGGCGAGCTCCAGGCAGCCCTGCACGGCGTCCCGGTCCGGCACGACGAGGACCTCCTCGACGAGCGCGGCCGCGTGGTCGTACGTCAGCCGTGACACCGACGGTGCGCTGAGCGTGGTGACCAGGGAGGACAATGGCACCGGCACCGGACCGCCGGCCCTGAGCGCCCCGGACATCGCCTCGGCGCCCTCCGTCTCCACGCCCCACACCCGCACGCCCGGCCGCCGGGCGCGCAGGGCCGCCGCGATGCCGGCGATCAGTCCGCCGCCGCCGACGCTGACGACGACGTCCGTCAGCTCCCCGGCGTCCTCGGCCAGCTCCAGCCCCACGGTGCCCTGTCCGGCGATCACCACCGGGTCGTCGAACGGGTGCACCAGGGTCAGCCCCTCGTCCCGCAGCCGCGTCACCAGCCGGAAGGCGCTGTCCATGCCGTCGGTGATCCGCACCGACGCCCCGGCGTCCCGGGCGAGCGCGAGGGACCGCGCGGGCGCGGTGCGCGGCATCACGACGGTCGCCTTCACATCGAGGGCCGCCGCCATCACCGCCAGCGCGACGCCGTGGTTGCCGCCGCTGACCGCGACCGCACCGGCCGCCCGCTCGGCCTCGCTCAGCGACAGCAGTTTCGCGGTGGCCCCGCGGGCCTTGAACGAGCCGGTGCGCTGGAGCAGTTCGAGCTTGGCGGTGACGGGCACGCCGAGCAGCGCACCCAGGCCGGGGCTCGGTACCGTCGGCGTCCGTACGACGTGTCCGGCGATCCGCCGTGCGGCGGCTTCGATGTCCGAGATGCCGATCAAGGTGGTTCACCCTTCCGGCGCGGGTCGGGAACCGCGCCCCCGGCACCTTCACCCGCCGGGGCGCCAGGGGTCAACGCATCGCGGATCACGGCTACAGCTCGCGGCCGGCCAGGAAGTCCAGCAGCCGGGACAGATCCCCGGCGGCCCCGCCGGCCAGCGGGGCGCCGGCGAGCAGCGCCCGCGCGGCGGCCGTGTGGGCGCGGGCCTCGGCCAGGGCCGCCGTCCGGCCCCCCGCCGCCTCGATCAGCGCCGCGGCGTCCTTCTCGCGCCCGGGGGAGCCGAGCAGCGCCGGCAGGTGCGTCTTCTTCCGCTCCCGCAGGTCGCCGCCCACGGGCTTGCCGGTGACGGCCGGATCGCCCCACACGCCGAGCACGTCGTCCACCAGCTGGAAGGCGACCCCGAGATGCCGCCCGGCCCGGTCCAGGGCGCCGACCGTGGCCGGGGGCGCCCCGGCGAGCGCGGCGCCCAGCGCGACGGCACAGCCCAGCAGCGCGCCGGTCTTGCCCTCGGCCATCGTCCGGTACTCCTCGGGCGTCACCCGTTGTGGCCCGGTCCAGGGGCGTTCGGCGAACAGCAGGTCGTCGGCCTGCCCGCGCACCAGGTCGGCGAGGGCCGCCGAGAGCAGCCGCACCGCGCCGGGGCCCTCGGGCGCCGCGGCGAGGGTGTCCACCGCCAGCGCGAACAGGCCGTCCCCGGCCAGGACGGCCGGGCCCGTGCCGTACGCCCGCCACACCGCGGGGCGGCGGCGCCGCATCGGGTCGCCGTCCATGATGTCGTCGTGCAGCAGGGAGAAGGCGTGCACCAGCTCCACCGCGACTGCCGCCGGGACGCCGGCCCGCCCGTCGCCGCCCGCCGCCTCGGCGCCCAGCACCGCGAGCGCCTGCCGTACCCCCTTGCCGCCGGGGGCCGTGGCGGGCGCCCCGCCGACCTCGCACCAGCCGAAGGAGTACGCGGCCATCTCGGCCACCCAGGGATGCAGCCGTCCCACCGCTTCCTCCAGGGCGGGCCGCACCAGGTCCCGGCAGCGGGTGAGGATGTGCCGGGCCGAGTCCTGGACCGGCGAGGCGAGTGGGGCCGTCACCGCACGGCCTCCGCGTCGAGGCCGAACTCCCGCTGCGCCCGGGCCACCATCTCCCGCGCGTGCCGCAGTCCGCTGCGCTCCAGCGTCCGGGCCAGGTCGGCGAGTTCGGCGGCCGTCTCGGCGCGGTCGCGGCCGAGCCGGGCGAGGGACTTGGCCAGGCCCAGCCGGGACAGCGCCTCGCCGCGCGGCTCGCTCATGGTCCTGAACTCCGCCAGCGCCAGCCGGTACCGGTCCCGGGCCTCGGCGTAGCGTCCGGCGCGGTAGAGGACGTTGCCCTGCATCTTGTGGTTGTAGGCGAGCGCGCTGGAGAGGTTCATCTCCCGGCAGGTGGCCTCCGCCTGCGACAGCAGCTCCAGCGCGCGCCCGGTGTCGCCGTCGCGCACCGAGAGCACGTCCGCGAGTCCGCGCAGCGCCCAGGCGTGCCCGCGCCGGTCGTCGGCCCCTTCGGCTATCCGGGCCGCCTCCGCGAACAGGGCGTACGCCGTGTCGTGGTCGCCGGTGTTGCGGTGCATCTGGGCGATGCCCTCCAGTGCCCACACCGTGTGCCGGGCCTCGCCCCGCTTGCGGGCCTCGGCCAGCAGCTGCTCGTGCAGCCGGCCGACCGCCGCGTAGTCGCCCTGGATGCGGCCGGTCTCCGCGAGGCCGGCCAGCGAGTAGCCGCGGACGACGACGTCCCCGCCGCGCTCGCCGAGGTCGGCCGCGAGCTTCAGCAGCCGCCAGGCCAGCGGGAACGCCCCGCGCTGCCGGGCCAGGGTGCCGCCGCTCCACAGGGCCCAGGCCATCGCGGCGGTGTCGCCGGCCTCGCGGGCTGCGCGGTAGCTGGCCTTCCAGGCCCGGTCGGCGTCCCGTACGTGGCCGAGCCGCCGGTGCGCCTCGGCGACCGCGAGCCCGCAGCGCGCCGCCTCGCCGGGCTGTCCGGCCCGCTCCGCCTCGCGCAGCCGCTCGGTGGCCTCGGCCAGCACATCGATCAGCGAGGAGTTGACGGACAGGGAGTTCAGGGCGCCCTGGTATTCCGGGGCGAAAGCCTTGCCGTACATGCGTACCCTTCTATACACGGAGCGTATACCCGCCGTGTATAGCTGCTCGGAAACATGCCCCGGCCTGCCGGCCGGGGCTCGGTCTGTCGCCGATCAAGACGCCGGTACGGCGGCCGGGGTTGCCCGTGCGACGTGGATCACTTCGCGTCGCCGGGCCACCGCTCCGCCCCCGTTCAGTGCTGCTGGGCCTTCTGGGGCGTGACCTCGCTCGGGCGCACCACCACGAACCCCTCGCCCTGCAGCATCAACTGCACCGCCTCACCGGAACCGCCGCGCAGCATCGAGCCGATGGACTGCGAGCGGTGCAGCGAGGTCTGCAGGTCCGCGGTCCAGCCCACCACCGCGTCCGTGTCGACGTACACCGGCGCCTGCGCGGTCACCGGGATGACCAGCGGGTTGCCCTCGCAGATCAGGCCGAGCCGGCCCTGCCCGCTGAACACGCTGTTGAACAGGCCGCCGCCGGCGATCCCCGACCCCTTCACCGTCTTGATCTCGTACGACAGCGAGGCGTCGAAGCACAGGACGTTGCGGCCGTTGACGGTGAACCGGTCGCCGGGCTCGACCTCGACGATGAAGCAGTTCTGCGCCTCGTGCGCGAACCAGGCCTCGCCCTGCCCGCGCACCGCCATGAGGGGCAGACCCTCACCGGTGACCGCACGCTTCAGCATGCCGCCGACGCCCTGCCCCTTGCGCTCGAAGGCGAGGCTGCCGCGGTAGGCGACCATCGCGCCCTGGCGGGCGTACATCTCGCCGTCGACCGCGTACCTGATGCACTTGGCGTTCTCGACGGACATCCCCGGCGCCACGGCCGGCTGCACCACGTGCTGACTGGAGAAAAGATCACCCTTCATGCGGGGCATGGTGTCCCGGAGGGCGGGATTCCGCCAAGACCACGGATCGTACCGGTGCGGAAACACGCCATGCCTCCGGCTGCGCACGGCCCGCGCCGCCCCCCGGCCGGCCGGACGTCTCCGGCACGCGCCGGGAGGCCTGGCCGGCCGGATCGTCCCGCGAGCGTCCCGACAAGACCGGTGACATCGCCGGTCCGGTCCGGACCGGCGAGCCCCGACAGTGGCACCGCCATCCCCACGGCGGCGCCCTTCGGCCGCGGCACGCCTGTGCGTGTCCCCGGATCCCGACGGGCGGCCCGCCACGACCGAGAGGACGACTCGTCGTGCAGCACCCGCGCACCAGCACCACGGCACCGGCCCGCCACCCGGCCCACCGCCCGTCCCCGGCCCGCCCCGGCCGCCGTACCGGGCGGCCGGCGGCCCTCGCCGCGACGGTCGGCGCCGTCGTCGGCCTGACCCTGCTCGGCGGGCCCACGGCCCACGGCGCCGACAACCCCTACGAGCGCGGTCCGGCGCCGACCGAATCGAGCATCGAGGCGGCCCGCGGCCCGTACGCCGTCTCCGAGACGACCGTCTCCCGGCTCTCCGTCACCGGATTCGGCGGAGGCACCGTCTACTACCCGACCAGCACCGCCGACGGCACCTTCGGGGCCGTGGCCGTCTCACCCGGCTACACCGGCACCCAGTCCTCCATCTCCTGGCTCGGCCCGCGGCTGGCGTCCCAGGGATTCGTCGTCCTCACCATCGACACGCTCAGCACGCTGGACCAACCCGACTCCCGCGGGGCGCAGTTGCTCGCCGCCCTCGACTACCTGACCCGCAGCAGCTCCGTCCGCGGCCGCATCGACTCCACCCGCCTCGGCGTCATGGGCCACTCCATGGGCGGCGGCGGCAGTCTGGAGGCCGCGAAGGCGCGTCCCTCGCTGCAGGCGGCGATCCCGCTGACACCGTGGAACCTCGACAAGACCTGGCCCGAGATCAAGACCCCCACGCTGATCTTCGGCGCCGACGGCGACACGATCGCCCCCGTCGCGAGCCACGCCGAGCCGTTCTACAACACCCTGCCCGGCTCCCTCGACCGCGCGTACCTGGAGCTGAACGGCGCCACCCACTTCACGCCCAACACCTCGAACACCACGATCGCGAAGTACAGCGTCGCGTGGTTGAAGCGGTTCATCGACGACGACACCCGCTACGAGCAGTTCCTCTGCCCCCTGCCGCGACCGGGCCTGACCATCGAGGAGTACCGGGGCAACTGCCCGCACACCTCCTGACGGCCCGCCCGCACACGGAGCCGGCCGACGGCGCGATCGCGGTCCTCGCACCACCCGGACCGTCCGCGGCCCCGGTGCCCGCGCGTCCGTGACCCGGCGGCGACCGCCCGTGGCGGCGGTCGCCGCCGGCGTTGTGCCCGTGCACCGCGTGCCGGCCGGCACGTTGTGCCCTGCCACAGGCCGTGCCGCCCGGACCTGAGCCGAACCCGCAGGTGACCGGGCCGTTCAGCCGTGCGGCGGCCCGGACGGACAGCTTCCGCGCTGTCTGACGCCTCAGTAACGTCGCGGGAATGACGGGACGGACCCCCCTGGGACCCGCCGCGCCCCGGTACCGGCCGGGGCGACGGCACGAGGCGGCGGCGCTGGTGGACCGGCTGCGCGGCGGCGGGGCCTGCGTCGTGACCGCCGAGCCCGGTGGCGGCCGCTCCGCCTTCCTGGCCGCCGCCGCCCGCGCGTACACGGCCGGGCCCGTCGTGAGCGTGCCGGGCCGCGGCGCGCGGTTCCGGCAGCCGCTGGCCGCCCTGCGCGCCCTGTGCCGGGCGGCCGGGGCGCCCGCCGCGTGCGCCGCCGGCCCGGTGGGTGACCTCATCGGCGCGCTGGAGGCCACGGCCGCACCCGGGACCCTCCTCCTCTGCGTCGACGACGCCGACCGGTGGGACGCAGCCTCCCGCGCCGCCCTCGGCCGGCTCGCCGCCCGCCTGCCCGGCGGAGGCAGGCTCGCCCTCCTGCTCAGCGTCGCCGGACACCGGCCCGTCGACCCCGAGTTCACCGGCCTGCCGCTGCTGCGGCCGGCCCCCCTGGCAGCGCCGGACGCGGCGTCCCTGCTGGACGAGGCGGCCGGGGGAGCGCTCGACCCCCGGGTGCGGGAGGAGATCACGGCCGCCGCGGAGGGCAACCCCGGACTCCTGCTCGGCCTGCTGCACCGCCTGACCCCGGACCAGCGCGGCGGCCGGGCGCCGCTGCCGCGTCCCCTGGCCGACGCCGGGACGCTCACCGCGCTGGCCGGCGGTCGCCTCGCCGCCTCGCTCCGCGGACACCGGGACCTGCTGCTCGTGACCGCCGCGGCGGTCCACGCGTCGCAGGAGCCGACCGCCGAGGCCGAGCTCGTGCGGCGGGCGACGGCGTATCTCGCCGGTCACGGGTCCCGGCACGCCCCGCAGCAGCCGTCGGCACCCGACGGCGGTCCTCCCGCCCGCGGGGGCCGGGGCGGTGCGGGCCCTGTCCCGCCGTGCGGTGCCGCACCGCCGGACGGGCCGGCCGCCGCCGACGGGCCCGGGCCGTGCCACGCCCCCGGTCCGCAGGGCGCCGACGACGGCCGACTCCTGCCGTGTGCCGCCCCGCTGCCCGAAGCGCTCCACGCCTTCGACGGCCGGCTCGGCTTCCGCAGCGCGCTGCTGTGCCGCACGGTGTACGCCGCCGCGTCGGCCGGGCGGCGACGCGCCGCGCACGAGGCGCTGGCCCGGGCGCTGCCCGACGGGCGGGGCCTCCCGGCGCTGCTCCACCGGTCATGGGCCCTCACCGCCCCCGCCGCGCCGTTCGCGGCCGATCTCACGGCCGCCGCGGCCGACCCTTCGTCGGCGGCCGCGCCCGCACTGCGCTGCCTCGCCCACGCACGCGCCGCCGAACTCACGGCCGACGGCGCCGAGCAGGCCGGCCGGTACACGGCCGCCGCCGAACAGGCCCTGCTGGCCGGGCAGCCGGCCAGGGCGCTGCGACTGCTCGACGCGGCCCGCGGCCGTCCGGCGTCCCCGGCGGTACGCGCGCGTGCCGAGCTGCTGCGCGGGACCGTGCTGCGCTGGGACGGCCCGGTCGACGATGCCTGCGAGACCCTGCTGCTCGCCGCCGCGCTGTTCGCCCCGCACGATCCCGAGCGGTCCGCCGAGGCCGCACTGGCCGCCGCGGACGCCGCGTGGTCGGCGGGCGACCGCACGGCGTGCCTGCGCGCGCTGGCGGGGGACCCGGCCCACGGCCGCCCCGGGTCCGGCGCGCACCCGGCCCTCCCGGACCAGCCACCCGGAACCGACCCTCGCCTCCCGGACCAGCCACCCGGAACCGACCCGGGCCTTCCGCCCCGGCCGGCCGGCGCTGCCGCACCGTCCGCCGTCCTGCGCGACCACCGCGCGGGCCTGCGCGCCGTCCTGGAGGGCCGCTTCGACCAGGCCGCCGCGCCGCTGCGCCGAGTGGCGGACCGGGCGGGACGGGCCCACGACCCCGAGCCGGCCCCGGGGGCGGCGGACGACCCCGGACGGCCGCCGGGCTCCGCGGACGACTGCGAGCGCCTGCTGCGGGCGGCCTCGGCGGGGCTGCTGCTCGGTGACGTCGAAGCCGCCCGGCGGGCCGGCGCGCGGGCGCTCGCGGCGGCCCGCACGCACCGGTACGCCGTGCACGAGGCGCGCGCCCTGGAGTACCTGGCCTACAGCGAACTGAGGGCCGGCCGGCACGCGCTGGCCCGTACCCATGCCGAGGAGGGGCTGCGCAGCGCCTACCGCACCGGGCAGACCAACACGGCCGCCCACCACCACGCCGTGCTGGCCCTGGCGGCGTCGATCGAGGGCGAGGCCGCCACCGTCGCCGAGCATGCGACGGACGCCCTGGCCACCGCGCGCCGGCACGGGCTGGCCCAGGCCGCCGCCCTGAGCGAGTGGGCGACCGCCCGCGCCGACCTGGGCCACGGCCGGCCGCGGGAGGCCGCCGAACGGCTCCGCCCGCTGGTGCGGCCCGGCCGGGAACGCGGTCACTTCGCCGTCTGGATGCTCGCCGTCCCCTGCTACGTGGAGGCGTGCGCGCTCGCCGGCCTGCCGGACCGGGCCCAGGGCGCGGTCGAGGACCTCGCCCGCTGGGCGGCCTGCGACGCCGACCCGCAAGCCCCCGCCCAACTGCTGCGCTGCCGGGCGCTGCTGGCTCCGCCCGACGCCGCCGACCCGCTGTACCGGCAGGCGTTGCGGCGGCACGAGGAAGCCGCAGGCGTATTCGAACGGGCCCGTACCGAGCTGCTGTACGGCAAGTGGCTGCGCAGACGCCGCCGTCTGCGCGAGGCACGCCACCGTCTGCAGGCCGCCCTGCTGGGTTTCGAGCGCTGCGGCGCACGTCCGTGGGTCCAGCAGGCGGCGGCGGAACTCCGGGCGAACGGGGTGGCCGGGACGGGCGGGGCGTCGGCGGCGGCGAGGGCGGGTCTGCCGGACGGGCTGGCCCGGCTGACCCCGCAGCAGCTGCGCATCGCCCGCGGAGTCGCCCAGGGCCTCACCAACCGCGAGGTGGCCCTGTGCCTGTCCGTCAGCACCCGGACCGTCGACTACCACCTGCGCAACGTCTTCGCGGCCCTCGGCGTCCGCTCCCGGGTGGAGCTGGCGCGCCTGGTGGAACAGGCGGAGAGGACCGTTGCACACCCCTAGGGACCGACCGATCGGTATGTCATTCTTCCTGAACGACGAGTCAGCCGAGCCTGGGGAGTACCGCCATGCACCCTGCCGTACGGCCACGCCCCGTCCTCCGTCCGGGGGCGCAGCCCGCACCCCGGCCGCGCGCAGCCCGGGCCCGGTCGCTGGTCGACGCCGACGCCCTGCGGGCGCTGCACGGCGCCGCCCGCACGCTGCTGCGCGAGCTGCCCGGCCTCACCGACCGGCTGGTCGCCGCACTGCGGGAGCGGGAACCCGCCTACCGGGCCGCGCTCGACGACGACCACCCGGGCATCCGGCAGGAGGTGCACCGCTCGCTGGGGCACAGCGTGGCCTCCCTGCTGGACCCGCGCGGCACCCGCGACGCCGCGCGCAGCTGCTCCTGGCGCATCGGGGTCGCCCGCGCCGAGCAGGGCCTGCCCCTGGACGCCGTGCTGCACGCCTACCGGCTGGGCGGCTCCCTGGTGTGGCAGGAACTCGTCGACGTCACCTGTCGCACCGCCCCGGAGGACGTCCGGCTCCTGGTGCATGTGGCGGGAGACGTCTGGGACTTCGTCGACGAGCACTGCACGCTCGTCGCCGACGCCTACCGGCAGACCGAACAACGGCTTCTGCGGCGGCGGGAGAACCGGGTGCGGCTGCTGGCCGCCGCCCTCCTCGACGGCACCGGGCGCATCGCCGACCTGCCCGGGACGGCACAGGCCCTCGGCCTGCCCGAGCAGGGGCGCTACGTCGTCGTCGCCGTCGCGGGAGCGCGGTCCCCGGACGCCGTGCGCGCCCTGCTGCCCGGGGACGCGCGGGTGCACTGGCACACCGGCCCGGAGACGGACCACGGCATCGTCCTGGCCGCCGACGGCCTCGCCGCCGCACCGGCCGGCCCGCCGCCGGGCCTGCGCGTCGGCGTCGGCCTCGCCGTCGACGGGCTGGCCCGCGTCGGCGAGGCGCGCCGGTCCGCGGACACCGCCCTGCGCCTGTGCCCCGGCACGGGCGGCACCGTGCGGCTCGACGGCCGCCTCCCCGAGGCGCTCCTGGTGTCCTGCCCGGAACTCGCCGCCCTGCTGGCCGAACGGGCTTTCGGCCCGCTCGGCCGGCTGGAGCCGGCCGACGCCGACGTGCTGCTGGCCACCCTGACCGCCTGGCTGGAGTGCGACGGCTCCGCCCAGCGGGCGAGCAGGCGGCTGTACTGCCACCGCAACACCGTGCTGAACCGCCTGCGCCGCTACGAGCGGCTGACCGGCCGTTCCCTGTCGCGCCCCGCGGACCTGGTCGAGACCGCCCTCGCCCTGGCCGCACGCCGGCACCTGCAGAACCCCGCGACCCCCTGACCGCTGCGGGGGCCCGCCCCGGGGGGAGCGCCCTCGCTCACCCCGCCTCCGGCTTCCCGCAGAACGCCGACTCCAGCGCTCCGGCCAGCGTGTCGAGCACCGCGCCGTTGTTGGAGGTGTTGGCCACGGCCGTCAGGCTCCGGCCGCCGTCCTTCGTCGCGAAGGCGTACGTGTAGTAGCCCTGCACGGCGCCCGTGTGCCCGTACACCGACACCCCGCAGGACAGGTCCCGCCGGCGCAGCCCGAGCCCGTACGCCGTCGTGCCGTTCACCTTGACGAACCGCTCCATCTCCGCGAGCCGCGCGGGGGACAGCAGCTTCCCGCTCAGCAGGGCTCCGTAGAAGACATCGAGGTCCCGCGCGCTGGAGATGAGCGCACCCGCGCTCTGCGCCCAGGACACCGTCTGGGCGGTCGCGTCGACCAGCGGGGCGCCCGCCGCGTCGGGCGTCAGGTACCCGCGGGCGTACCGGCCGGGGATCGCGGTGTCCGGATGGACGTAGAAGGTGTCGGTGAGCCGCAGCGGCGCGATGATCCGGTTCTGGTACGCGGTCCGGACGGAGTGCCCGGTGAGCTTCTCGATGAGCAGCCCGGCGACGACGAAGTTGGTGTTGGAGTACGCGTAGGCGGCGCCGGGCGCGTTGGTGCGGGGCTTCTTCAGGGAGAGGGCGACCAGCTGCCGGTAGGTGAAGACCTTGTTCCGCACCGCCTCGAAGCCGGAGACGCTGCTGGCGAACATGTCGTTCGTGTAGTCGTACAGCCCGCTGCGGTGGCCGAGCAGGTGACGGACCGTGATGCGGTCGTCGGGCAGCAGCCCCGGCAGGTAGCGGTTGACGGGTGCGTCGAGCGACAGCCGCTTCTCGTCGGCGAGTTGCAGCAGGACGACGGCGGAGAAGGTCTTGGTGACGCTGCCCACCCGGAACCGGTCGGCCGTGCTGATGGCCCGCCCGGTGGCGCGGTCCGCGACGCCGCGCGTCATCCGGTAGGTCCGTCCCCGGTCGTCGATCCGGGCCAGGACGCCCGGCGCGCCCCGGTCCACCGCCGACCGCAGCACCGCGGCCAGGCCCGCGGTGTCGGGCGCCGGGAGCGCCGCTGCCGCCGGGGTGCCCGGCTCCCCGGTCGCGGCCCGCGCGGGTACCGCGAGGAGCGACAGCGCGACCGCTCCGAGGACCGCTCCCCGGCCCACCGTTGCTGAGACCATCCGGCACCCACTCCCATCAGCTTCTGATGCGATATCAGTCACATTCCGCCCTGGGAACCTAGGGGATGGCCGCGACGTCTCCACAGCCGACACACAGTTGGTGGTCTTGTGATCACCCTGTGGCGTTCATTTGCAAAATATTGCCATAGACGTTCGCGAAATCGATCATTCCGGCTTTACGTGAACATGACTGATCCATAAGGGTTGCCCCCTGGGGCCGGACAGGCCCCCGTGGCGTCCAACCGCGCCACGCCTCAAGGCGGTTGATGTCCTCGCCGCCTTCGGACGAAGGAACCCTGATCAGATTGCGTAGACCGCACATACGCACCCTGGCGGTCGCCGTCGCGGTGACGACGGCTGCCACGGGCCTGGCCGGCACGGCTTTCGCGGGCGCCTCCGCGGGGGTGGAGCGCCCCGCCGCCTCCAGCGCACCGGACGCCGCGGTCGTGGTGGAGGCGGCGCGCACCGCGGCCTTCGCGCACGCCTCGGCGACCGGCGTCTCCGAGGGCGACGAACTGCACGCCCGGGACGTCATGATCGACCCCGAGGGCGGCCGCCACGTCCGCTTCGTGCGCACCCACGACGGTCTGCCGGTGCTCGGCGGCGACCTCATCGTCCACCTCGACCGGGGACTCGGCTACACGGGCGTGACCCGCGCGGCCGGCCACGCCGTCGAGGCCGCCACCTCCGAGGCGAAGCTGACCGCGGCCCAGGCCGCCGCCAAGGCCGCCCGCGCGGCCGGGGGCGACGCGGGCGGCGCCCAGCTCGTGGTGGACGCCCGCGGTGGCGCCTCCGCCCTCGCCTACCAGGTGACCGTGACCGCCGAGGGCAGCTCCCGCACCGTCGTCGTCGACGCGGTGACCGGCAAGGTGCGCAGCAACACGCCGACCCGGGACGAGTTCCTGTCCCCGAAGCTGCTCGACGCACTGCGCGAGCGCGGCGAGACCCTCGACCCGGCCACGGGCACCGGATCCGCCTCCGCCACGGCCGGCCTGCTCGGCTCCGGCGTCTCCGGCGCCACGAGCTACCCGTCGGCCGCCAAGGGCACCGGCAAGACCCTCTTCGTGGGCAGCGTCGGCCTCACCACCACGCAGACCTCGCGCGGCCACTACCAGCTCAAGGACCCCAGCCGGTACGGCACCGAGACACGCGACGCCAAGGGGGCGGAGACGCAGAAGTTCAGCGCCGGCTCCAAGTTCACCAACACCACCAACGTGTGGGGCAACGGCAAGACCACCAGCCGGGCCAGCGCCGCCGCCGACGCCCAGTACGGCGTCACCAAGACGCTGGACTTCTACAAGTCCGCGTTCAAGCGCAAGGGCATCCGCAACAACAGCAAGGCCGCCCAGGCGATGGTCCACTGGGGCAGGAAGGTCCCGAACGCCTTCTGGGACCCCGCCTGCACCTGCATGCTGTACGGCGACGGCGACGGCCAGGTGTTCAAGAAGCCGCTCGTCGTCCTCGACGTCACCGGTCACGAGCTGACCCACGGCGTGGTGGAGGCGACCGCCGACCTGCAGCCGACGATCGTCGACTCCGACGGCAACCAGTACGGCGAGCCCGGCTCGCTGAACGAGTCGCTCGCGGACATCTTCGGCTCGAACGTCGAGTTCTACGCGAACAACGCCAAGGACACTCCGGACTACCTGGTCGGCGAGAAGCTGGGCCTCGACCAGAAGTTCCTGCGCCGTCTGGACCACCCGTCGCTCGACAAGCTCGAGGGCACGATCGACTACTGGTCCGCGGACACCTACTTCACCGAGGTGCACGCCGGTTCGGGTGTCTCCTCGCACGCCTACTACCTCCTCGCGGAGGGCAGCGGCAAGAAGAAGATCGGCAGCGTCACCTACAACTCGCCGACGTACCACGGGATCACGGTCAAGGGCATCGGCCGCAGCAAGGCGACCGCGATCTACTACCGCGCCCTCACCCGCTACATGGTCTCCACGACCGACTTCCACCAGGCGCGCGTCGCCACGCTGAAGGCGGCCAAGGACCTGTACGGAGCCGGCAGCACCGAGTACAAGACGGTCGACAAGTCGTGGGCCGCGGTCAACGTCACCGCCGCCAACACCCCGGCCGCCCGCCGCTGACGGACGCCCCGGCACAGCCCGGCGCCACCGGATGCCCCGCCCCGCGCGGGGCATCCGCACGCCGGGGCCGCTCAGCCCCCGCCGCCGGCCTCAGCGCAGCGTCCGTGCCCAGTCGTCCGGGACCCGGCCCGCCGGCCCGGGGGCCGGCTGCTCCGGGGGCCGGCTGGCCGGGGGCGCCAGCTCGGGTCCGGAGGCGTACAGCTCGTCGGTGGCGTAGTTCCAGAACCAGCCCTCGCCCGGTTCGAAGCTCCGGATCAGCGGATGCCCCGTCTCCCGGAAGTGGGCGGTGGCGTGCTTCGAGGGGGAGTCGTCGCAGCAGCCGATGTGCCCGCACTGCGCGCAGCGGCGCAGATGGAACCACCAGCCGCCCGCCTCCTCGCACTCCGCGCAGCCCGTGCCGCTGGGCGGGACACGGGGGTCGATTCCGTCGACGTCGTTCATGCCGGCTCCTCGTCGGGGGTGGCGGCGGTCAGGGGCAGCAGCACCTGGAAGCGGGTGTCGCCGGGCACCGACTCGACCCGCAGGGTGCCGTGGTGCTTGTCGACCACGATCCGCCAGGAGATGTCCAGGCCGAGCCCGGTGCCCTCGCCGACCGGTTTGGTGGTGAAGAACGGGTCGAAGATCCGGTCCTTGATCTCGGGCGGCACACCGGTCCCGGTGTCCCGGAACTCCACCAGCAGCCGCTCGTGGTCGCGCGCGGTCCGCACCGTCAGCGTGCCCTCGCCGCCGGCGCTCCTGATGGCGGAGACGGCGTTGTCGACGAGATTGGTCCACACCTGGTTGAGCTCCGCCGGATAGGCGGGCACCGGCGGCAGCGTGCGGTCGTACTCCTTGACGACGCGGATGCCCGGGTCGAACTTCCCGGAGAGCATCAGCAGGGTGCTGTCGAGGAGCTCGTGCACGTCCACCACCCGGTACGGCGCCCGGTCCAGCTGCGAGTACTGCTTCGCCGCGTCGACCAGGTGCGAGATGCGGGTGGTGGAGTCCTCGATCTCGTTCATCAGCAGCTCGGTCTCGATGGTGTAGTTCAGCCAGCCGACCGCGTTCGGCAGGATGTCCTCGTCCACGACGGCCGCGACCTGCTCCAGCCAGTCGACGTCCAGTCCGGCCTGCACGAAGGTGGGCGCCACCTGCCAGGCGTGGCCGACGCCGTGGTCCTCCAGCCAGTCGGTGAGCAGGTCCTCCCGGTCGCTGGCCTCCAGCGGGCTGAGCGCCGGGGCCTTGGCCACCCGCTCGGCGGTGCGCTCCTGGATCTCGATCAGGCGGGCCAGCGTGTCGCGGGAGAACGGCCCCTCGGTGATCACGGCGAGCTTGTGCCGCATCTTCGCCACCCGCTCCCGCAGGGTCGAGGTGGCCCGGACGGCCGCCGCGGCCGGGTTGTTCAGCTCGTGGGTGAGCCCCGCCGACAACGAGCCGAGCGCCAGCAGCCGCTCCCGCTGCCCGATCATGGCCTGGGTGTTCTTCGAGCCGAAGAACAGGCCCTCCAGCAGGTGGACGGCCATCGGGAACCACTCCCGCATGACGTCCGCGAAGAGGTCCGCCGGCAGCACGAAGAACCGCGTCGGCTCGGTGACCCGCATCGAGTTGTTGTAGACCTGCCGCACCCGGTCGCCGAGGTAGGCCTGCATCGCGCCCGCGTACACGCCCGGCTGCGAGGTCCGGGTGACCTCCACGTCGTCGCCGCCGACCCGGCGGGACAGCACCACCGTGCCCTCGATCATCACGAAGAAGCAGGTGGCGGGGTCGCCCTCGGTGTACACCGGGCCGGGCTGGAACAGCTCCACCCGGCCCTGGCTGCACAGCCGGCCCAGCTGCTCGGGGCTCAGCTTCTCGAACAGGAACAGCGAGCCGATCTCCTGCGGGCTGCACGCCACGACCTGCCCGCTCACGACTGCTCCAGATACCGGTGGACGAGCATCACGGCCATGGCTCCCTCTCCGACGGCGGACGCGACCCGCTTGGCCGACTCGGCGCGCGCGTCACCCGCCACGAACACGCCGGGCACGCTGGTCTCCAGGTGGTACGGCGGGCGGTCCAGCTCCCAGCCGGCCGGGGGGCGTCCGTCGGCGGTCAGGTCGGGCCCCGCCAGGATGAACCCGCGCCCGTCGCGCAGCACCGTCCCGTCCAGCCAGTCGGTCAGCGGGGCGGCGCCGATGAACACGAACATCCACTGGGCGTCGACCCGTTCGGTCTCCCCGGTCAGTGTGTGACGCAGGGTCAGCTGCCGCAGGCGGTCCGACCCGTGCGCCTGGTCGACCTCCGTGCGGCAGCGCACCGAGATGTTCTTCGTCTCGTTGATCTGCTGGATGAGGTAGTGCGACATGGACGCCGACAGGTCCGGGCCGCGCACCAGCAGCGTCACCGACTTCGCCACCCGGGACAGGTGCATCGCCGCCTGGCCCGCCGAGTTGGCGCCGCCGACGATGTACACGTCCTGGCCCTGGCAGGAGGCCGCCTCGGTCAGCGCCGAACCGTAGAACACCCCGCAGCCGGTCAGATCGGTGCAGCCCGCGGCCTCCAGCTGCCGGTACTGCACGCCCGTCGCCAGGATGACGCTGTGCGCCGCGATCGCGGAGCCGTCCGCGAACCGTACGACCCGCGCGGCGCCGCTGGCCTCCAGGCCGGTCACCTCCCGCGCGGTCAGGATCTCGGCGCCGAACTTGGCGGCCTGCCGCCGCGCCCGGTCGGTGAGCTGGGCGCCGGAGACGCCGTCGGGGAAGCCGAGGTAGTTCTCGATCCGGGAGCTCTGCCCGGCCTGCCCGCCGGTCGCCGACCGCTCCACCAGCACGGTCCGCAGGCCCTCCGAGGCCCCGTACACGGCGGCGCCGAGTCCGGCCGGCCCGCCGCCGATCACGACCAGGTCGTAGAAGTCGGCCGCGGGCGTCGTCGCGAGGCCGACCCGCGCGGCCAGCTCGGGCGCCTCGGGCTCGACCAGGACCGTGCAGTCCGGGGTGATCACCACCGGCAGCCGCTGCCCGTCCTGCCCGGCCGCCGCCAGCAGCCGCCGCCCCTCCGGTTCCTCCACCGAGTACCAGCGGTAGGGCACCTGGTTGCGGGCCAGGAACTCGCGCACGTCCGAGGAGCGCGCCGACCAGCGGTGGCCCACCACCTTGGTGCTGGGCACCGGCTTGTAGGCGCTGTTCCGCCACGCCTCCAGCAGGTCGTCCAGGACCGGATAGAGCTTCTCCTCCGGCGGGTCCCACGGCTTGAGCAGGTAGTGGTCCAGGTCCACCACGTTGATCGCGTCGATCGCCGCCTCGGTGTCCGCGTACGCGGTCAGCAGCACCCGGCGCGCCCCCGGATACACGTCCAGCGCGTGCTCCAGGAACTCGATGCCGTTCATCCGCGGCATCCGGTAGTCGGCCAGGATCACCGCCACCAGGTCGCCGCGCAGCTTCAGCTCGCGCAGCGCCTCCAGCGCGGACTCACCGGACTCCGCGCGCACGATCCGGTACGACTCGCCGTAGCGCCGCCTGAGGTCGCGGGCGACGGCACGGGAGACACCCGGGTCGTCGTCCACGGTCAGGATGACGGTCCGCGCTGCGTCGGCGGCCTGTGCCATACGTCTCCCACCCCGGGCGTCGGTTCCGCGGGACGGTGTCGCGGGGACCACCGCACCGGTTCGAAGCCCATCGTATGTTCGATCGCGCCGGTCCGCTCCGGCAAGCGGCGGACCGTGATCAGCTCCGGGGTGCGGTGCGCACGCGGAACGCGGTGCCCTCCGAGCGTCTGCTCCCCCTGCAAGGTCGTGGCGGCAACGTAGGGAAGACTGGCTCCGCAGCGGCGCAGACACGGCAGACACGGAGGAGGCCCACGGATGGCACGCCCGATCACGGCAGGGGTGGACGGTACGGCGGAGAGCGTGGCCGCGCTGGAATGGGCGGCCCGGGAGGCCGTGCGGCGCCGGCTGCCCCTGCGGGTGGTGCACGCCTGGCGGTACGCCGAGGCGCTCGCCGCCGCCGGCCGGGAGACGCAGCGCGAGTGGGTGTCCAAGGGCGTGGCGGAGGCCGTGCGCACGGTCGCACAGCGGCATCCGGAGCTGACGGTGAGCACCGACGTCGTGGAGGGCGGGGCCGCGGACGAGCTGGCCGCCGCGACGGCCGACGCCGAGATGCTGGTGCTCGGCTCGCGCGGGCACGGACCGGTCGTCGGGTTCCTGCTGGGCTCGGTCGGCCAGCAGGTGATCGCGGAGGCGGCCCGGCCCGTGGTGCTGGTGCGTGCCGGGGACCGGCCGGCGGCGGAGGCGGCCGCGGGGGACGTCGTGGTCGGCCAGCACGGCGGCCCGGAGGACAGCGCGGCGGCGCTGCGGTTCGCGTTCGAGACGGCGGCGGCGCGGGGGGCGGCCGTCCGCGCCGTCCGGGCGTGGACGCTGCCGCCGGTCTTCGCCTACAGCCCGGGTTCGCTGAAGCTGCTGGACGAGGCGGGCGGTCTCGAACCGTACGAGAAGCAGGCGCTGGCCGAGGCCCTCGGGCCGTGGCGGGAGCGGTTCCCGCAGGTTCCGGTGGCGGAGCACGTCGAGATGGGCAGCGCCGGGCAGGTGCTGCTGTCGCTGACGGGCCGGGCCCAGCTGGTGGTCGTCGGACGCCGGGCCCACCGCACGGCCGTCGGCGCCCGCATCGGCTCGGTCGCGCACGGGGTGCTGCACCACGCCGAGTGCCCGGTGGCCGTGGTCCCGCACGAGTGACCCGCGCCGGGGCGGTGGCTTCCGCCTGCGCGGGCCGAGGAGCCGCCGTGCCCGGTTCCCTCTCGGCGCTCCGGGCCGGTGAGCCGCGGCGGCTGCCGGTGGTGTCCGGCGGTCGGCGGCCTCGGGCGCGAAGGCGACGGTGTCGCCGCCGGGGGAGCGCTCGGTCCGCATCCCGGCCGCGGCGGGCCCGGAGGCTGCTCGGACGGCGGATCCGGCGCGCGGCGCGGTGCCGCTCGCGCGCCGGGTGGGCGGGACGCGGGCCGGCTTCCCGACCGCGCCCTGTACGCCCGAAGGCGACCTGGCGGCGGACGGGTGCGGCGCGCCGCACGCCCCCGGCACTTCCCCACTGATGTCCCGGGCCCGTTCGAGGCCGTGCTCCCGCCGCCCGGGGCCGAGCCGGGCGTGCAGGCCACCGGTCCCGGCGCCGACCGGACAGGCCGCGCCGGCGCCCGCGTCCCGCCGGACCAGGGTGGCGCAGTCGCCCCGGGCGGACCCGGCGAGGCGGCAGCCGTACCGGCGTGCGCGTACCGCTACGACCTGCCGGGAGTTGCCGCGGGGGAGCGGCACGAGGTGCTCCGGGGACGGCGGACCCAGGGCCGTGTCCCGGGGCAGGGCGAGCGGGAGCGCGGGCGCCCCGGGTGCGTCGCGCTGGTCCGCAAGGCCGTGGCCCGCGCGACTACGGTCGCCTGCCCTCGCGCCCCCGGGCCCGTTCCCGGGCCTGTTCGACCGCCGCCCGCACCGGGCCGTGGTGGACCGGGCCGTGGCCGGGCAGCAGGGTGTCGCCGTCGAGCGCGCCGATCGTGTCCAGGGAGGCCAGGGCCCGGGCGCGGTCGTGGTGGAAGAAGCCGGGCAGCAGCTGCGGGCCCTTGACACGGCTGGTGGCGTGCCCGCTGACCAGGGCGTCCCCGGAGACGACGAGGCCGGCCCCGGGCAGGTGGTAGACGCAGTGGCCGTCCGTGTGGCCGGGGGTGTGCACCGGGACGGGACGCCCCGGCAGGTCCAGCGGCCCGTCGGCCGGGAGCGGCTCGGGCGCCGTGACGGGGTGGTTCTGCGTGCCGCCGGCACGGACCACGTGCACCGCCCAGGGCAGCACGCCGGGCCGCCAGGCGTTGCGGACGACGTCGGCGACGGTGGCCTGCTGGAGGAAGTCCCGGCGTGCGTGCGGGACTTCGGCAGGGTGCAGGTGGACCGGGGTGCCGTGGGCGGCGCGCAGGTACTCGGCCGAGCCCAGGTGGTCGTTGTGCGCGTGGGTGATGAGGACGGCCACGACCGCCTCCGGTGAACTGCCCACCGCAGCCAGGGACTCCAGCAGCCCCTGCCGGTCGCCGGGATACCCCGTGTCCACCAGCGTGACGGCGTCGCCGTCCTTGAGGATGACCCAGTTGGTGTGGTGGCCGTGCACCAGATAGGCGCCGTCGGCGACCTGGCGTACCTCTGCCCTCATGATCTCCCCGCATCCTGGACGGCGGTCGTCGGGCCCAGCCAATCAGACGGGCCGCCGCCCCGCGCAAGAGCGCCGGGCGGCCGCGGCCACGTCGGCGCGGGCGGTGCCCGGCGGTGACGTCAGTGCACGCCGTGCGGGCGGAACTGGATGCTGATGCGCGGCCCCGCGGCCCGGCTGGTCTTGGGGACGCAGTGTTCCCAGGTGCGCTGGCAGGAGCCGCCCATCACGATGAGGTCGCCGTGGCCGAGAGGCCGCCGCAGTGTGCCGCCGCCTCCGCCGGCCGGGCGCAGCAGCAGGTCCCGGGGCGCGCCCACGGAGAGGATCGCCACCATGGTGTCCTCGCGGGCGCCCCGGCCGATCCGGTCGCCGTGCCAGGCCACGCTGTCCCGGCCGTCGCGGTAGAAGCACAGTCCGGCGGTGGTGAACGGTTCGCCCAGCTCCTCGGCGTAGTGGCGCGACAGGGCGGTGCGGGCCTCGTCCAGGACGGGGTGGGGGAGCGGGTCCTGCGCGCCGTAGAACGCCAGCAGGCGGGGGACGGCGACCACGTTGTCGTACATCTTCCGGCGTTCGGCCCGCCACGGCACCTCGGCCGCCAGCATCTCGAACAGGGCGTCGGCCCCGCTCAGCCAGCCCGGCAGGACGTCGATCCAGGCGCCTTCGCCGAGCACGGTCCGGCACAGCCCGTCGAGCGGGCCGAGCCGCAGCTCGTCGCTCTGGTCGAACAGGGACCCCTGGAGGTGCGTGGCCATGCCCCCAGCGTACTCCGCATTCGAATGCACGTTCCATTTCGTGATCTTCCGTCCGCCGCGCCGCCCCTTTCGATACACCGATGCATCCGATACATTCGCGTATCCAGCGATGCCGGTGACCGGACGACCGTGGTGCGGACGACCGGACGATCCAGGACGGGAGCCCCCGGTGCCGGGCGAAGACACACCCAGGCGCGTCACGCGGCGCCGGATCCGCACCCGCGCCCGGCTGCTCGACGCCGCCTTCGCGGTGTTCGCCGCCAAGGGGTTCGGCCGGGTCTCCATCGAGGAGGTCTGCGAGGCGGCCGGATACAGCCGGGGCGCCTTCTACTCGAACTTCACGACCCTCGACGAGCTGTTCTTCGCCCTGTACCGCCGACGCGCCGACCTCATCGCCTCCCAGGTGGCCGACGCGCTCGCCCAGGACGGACCCGGCCTCGACGTGCCCGCCGCCGTCGACCGGGTGAGCGAGGCGCTGCTGCTCGACGTGGACTGGCTGCTGGTGAAGACCGACTTCCTGGTGCACGCCGCCCGCGACCCGGCCGTCGCCCGCGCCCTCCTCGACCACCGCGCCCGGCTCCGGCGTGCCGTCGCCGGCCGGCTCTCCCGGGCCCGTGGCCGCACCGGACTCCCCGCCGTCCTGGGCGACGCGGACGGCGCCGCGCGCGCCGTGGTCGCCGCATACGACGGGGTCACCACCCAACTGCTGCTGGACAAGGACGTCGAGGCCGCCCGCGCCTGGCTGAAGCAGCTGCTGACCGCCCTGCTCACGGACGGCAGCCGTACCCCGGCATGACCCTCGGAAAGGACACAGTCGCCATGGACGCGGACGTCATCGTCGTCGGAGCGGGGCTCGCCGGCCTGGTCGCGGCCCACGAAATCACCAGCCGGGGCCGCCGGGTGGCCCTGGTCGACCAGGAGAACGCCGCCAACCTCGGCGGCCAGGCGTTCTGGTCCTTCGGGGGCCTCTTCCTCGTCGACTCGCCGGAACAGCGGCGCCTCGGCATCAAGGACTCCTTCGAGCTCGCCTGGACCGACTGGCGGGGCAGCGCCCAGTTCGACCGCCTCCAGGACGAGGACTCCTGGGCAGTCCGCTGGGCCCGCGCCTACGTCGAGTTCGCCGCCGGCGAGAAGCGGTCCTGGCTCCGGGGGCACGGCATCGAACTGCTGCCCACCGTCGGCTGGGCCGAGCGCGGCGACCTGCGGGCCGACGGACACGGCAACTCCGTCCCGCGCTTCCACATCGCCTGGGGCACCGGCACCGGCGTGGTCGAGCCCTTCGTCCGGTACGCCCGGCAGGCCGCCCGGGACGGGCTGCTCACGTTCCACCACCGCCACCGGGTGGACGAGCTGGTCGTCGAGAACGGCACGGCACGCGGTGTGCGCGGCGCCGTCCTCGCCCCCGACGACTCCCCGCGCGGCGTCGCCTCGGGCCGCGACCGGATCGGCGACTTCTCCCTCACCGCCCAGGCCGTCGTCGTCACCACCGGCGGCATCGGCGCCGACCACGACATCGTCCGCCGGCACTGGCCCGAACGGCTCGGCACACCCCCCGCCGAGATGGTCACCGGGGTCCCGGCCTACGTGGACGGCCGGATGCTCGACATCAGCGCCGAGGCCGGCGTCCGGCTCGTGAACCGCGACCGCATGTGGCACTACACCGAGGGCCTGCAGAACTGGAACCCCGTCTGGCCCGGCCACGGCATCCGCATCCTGCCCGGCCCGTCCTCCGTCTGGCTCGACGCCCTCGGCCGCCGGCTGCCCGACCCCTGCCTGCCCGGCTACGACACCCTCAGCACCCTCAGGTACCTGCGCACCACCGAGGACATCGCCGGCTACGACCACTCCTGGTTCATCCTCACCCGGAAGATCGTCGAGAAGGAGTTCGCGCTGTCCGGCTCCGAGCAGAACCCCGACATCACCGCCGGGGACCGCAAGGCCGTGCTGCGCGACCGGCTGCTCGGCAAGGGCGCCCCCGGACCGGTGCGCGCCTTCCTCGACCACGGCGCCGACTTCGTCACCGCCGCCGGCCTGGAACAGCTGGTCGACAGGATGAACGCCCTCACCGGCGAGGCGCTGCTGGACCCGGCCGAGGTCCGCCGCCAGATCGAGGCCCGCGACCTGCAGATCGCCAACCCGTACAGCAAGGACGCCCAGATCCAGGGCATCCGCAACGCCCGCCGCTACATCGGCGACCGGCTCGGCCGGGTCGCCGCCCCGCACCGCCTCCTGGACCCGGCCGCCGGTCCCCTCATCGGGGTCCGGCTGCGCGTCCTCACCCGCAAGACCCTCGGCGGCATCCAGACCGACCTCGACTCCCGTGCCCTCGGCGCCGACGGCACCCCGATCGACGGCCTGTACGCGGCGGGCGAGGTGGCAGGGTTCGGCGGCGGCGGTGTCCACGGCTACAACGCCCTGGAGGGCACCTTCCTCGGCGGCTGCCTGTTCTCGGGACGGGCCGCGGGCCGGCACGCGGCCCGGCAGACGGGCTGAACTCAGCCGCCCAGCAGCTCCACCAGCACCTGCGCATGGCTCGACTCGGGCCTCTTCGACGCCGTCAGCAGGGTCACCCGCCCCGCGCGGGCCGACGCGCGCAGGCCGTCGAGGAGTTCGGCGGCCTCCGGCGCGTCCAGCTCCGCCGAGTACCGGCGGCGGAACTCCTCGTACGGGCCCTCGCCCGCGTGGTACCACTTGCGCAGCTCGTCCGACGGGGTCAGCCCCTTGGGCCACTCGTCCACCCGGGCGGCGTCCTTGGCGAGGCCGCGCGGCCACAGCCGGTCGACCAGCACGCGCAGGCCGTCGTCGGGCTCGGGCGGTTCGTAGACGCGGCGCAGGCGCACACTCACGGTCGGGCCCCTCTCGGGTCGCGGACGGTCCCGCGAGCCTAACGCGGCGCACCCCCGCCACCGGGCGGCGACGCGGCGCGACGTGCCGGGCCGGGGGAGTGACGGGCCCCGGCCCACGGGAACGGCGCCCGGCCGATCCGCCGCCCGAGGAGCGCGCGCCCGACGCCCCTGCGGGCAGCCCCCCGGCCGCGCACCGCCCACCGCGCCGGTGACCCCGGCGGCGCCGCGTCCGGGCGCACGGCCCCGTCGACGCCCTGCGCGCCGGGCGAGCCGAACCACCGCCGCACCCTGACCGGTTCCACACAACCGTCGGCCAGGGTCGGCTCATGATCCAGCGCAGAACCGCCCTCGCTCTCCTCGCCTCCCCGCTGCTGCTCACCGGCTGCGGCGGCGGAGCCGAGGCGACCGAGCGCCGCAGGCCGTCCCGCCGCCCGACTCCCGTACCCGAGACGTCCGTACCCGAGACGTCCGCGGCGCCGGCGCCGCAGGGCATCCCCGGTCTCGGCCCCGAGCGGTCCGCGGCGATACCCGGGCGGTGCGCGCAGGCCGTCGTCGTCACCGGGCGCGGCAGGAACTCCCCGCGCTGCACCGCCGTCCTGCACCGGCGCACCCCCACCGGCTGGCAGGCGGGCCCTGCCTGGCCCGCGCACAACGCCCTGCACGGCTGGAGCGCCCACCACATGGCCGGCGACCTGCGCTCCCCGATCGGCGTCCACACCCTCTCCGACGCCGGCGGCCTGCTTCCGGACCCCGGCAGCAGGCTCCCCTACCACCGCTCGGGCGGATTCCGCTCGCCCGGAACCGGCTTCGAGGGCGAGTCGCTCGAAGGCTCCTTCGACTACGTCGTCGCCATCGACTACAACCGCAGGCCCGGCACCTCGCCGTTGGACTGGACCAGGCCCCTCGGCCCGGAGCGCGGCGGGGGAGTGTGGCTGCACGTGGACCACGGCGGGCCCACCCACGGCTGCGTCGGCCTCGCCAAGGCCCACATGAAGGACCTGCTGCGCACCCTCGACCCGGACCGGCACCCGGTGATCGTCATGGGCCCTGCCGACTGGCTCGCCCGCTGAGCGCCAGGGTGCGTCCGGGAAGTGGCCGGCCGTCCCGGCTATCGGGAGCCGTAGGGCAGGAGCGCCATCTCGCGCGCGTTCGCCACGGCGCGCGCCAGTCGCCGCTGTTGCCGTCGCGTCAGCCGGGTCACCCGGCGGCTGCGGATCTTCCCTCGGTCGGAGATGAACCTGCGCAGCAGGCCGGTGTCCTTGTAGTCGATGCGGGTGATGCCGGCAGCGTCCAGCGGGTTGCGCCGGCGCGCGGCGTCCCGGCGCCCGGCGGTCGTACGGCTCGGCATGGTGCGGTCCGTCCTCTCTTTCAGGTCACAGGGTCGAGCAAGTCGTCGAAGGCGGGCGGGAGCCGCCGCCAGCAGTCCCGGCCCGCCGCGTACTCGTCGTCGGTGAGCAGGCACGAGTCGAGCAGAGCCGGCAGGCCTTCGCGGTCCAGGCCCGGTGAGGTGAAGGTGAGGTACTGGCAGCGGTCGCCGTGTTCGGGGTGCCAGTCCAGCGAGGCGGCGAGACGGCGTTCGGCGGGCACCATCTCCCAGGCGGCATCGGGCAGCGCCGCCAGCCACGGCCCGACCGACTCCACGCACAGGGCGCCGCCCGCGGCGTCCCAGGACAGCAGGGTGTCGGGCCGGTCGGCCAGCCAGAAGCGCCCGCGGCTGCGGGCGGCCGCACAGGCCAGGTCCTCCAGCGCCGCGTGGAGGCGCTGCGGGTGGAAGGGCCGTGCGCGCCGCCAGACGAAGGTGCTCACTCCGTGCTCGTCGCTCTCCTGCGGGAGCAGCGCGCACGCCGGATGGAGGCGCGCGGCGGCCGCCGCGACGTCGAAGCCCTCCAGCAGCGCGACTCCCAGCCGGCCGTCGCCCACGCGCACCGGGCGTGCGCCCGGCGTGAGCTGGGAGAGCAGCGCGTGGTCGCGGTCCTCCGCCGGTCCGGCGGCTGAGCCGTCCTCCGCGACGGCGAGCAGCGTGGGGTACTCCAGTTGCCGGGCGAAGGTGTCGGCGACGGTGCGCCGGTCCGTCGCGGCGGCGGCGAGGCCCACGTCGGCCAGGTCGTCGCCGTCGGTCAGACAGGGCAGGAGGAGCGCGGGGTCGACCGCGGTGGTGACCCCGGTCAGCGCCAGCGGTGCGCCTGCGGCGGTGACGACACCGGCTATGGCCTGGGGTTCGACGGAGTCCCACAGTTCCACGACGGCCAGCCGGTGCCTGCCCTCTCCGGCGAGCCGTAGCAGCTCGGGGACGAGGTCCTCCCGCAGCGCGCAGCACGCGCAGCCGTTGACCAGCGGCGCTTCGCCGCGGTCGAGCAGGCCGCCGGAGTCGCGCACGGTGCGGCGCACCCTGCCGTCCACGGCGGACGTCAGGTCGTGGTGCAGCACGACCGCGCCGGGGACCGAGCGCAGGATCTCCTCCACGGCGGCACGGCGGGCGTCCGCGTGCAACCCGGCGACGATCGCGACCGGCAGCCGCGCCAGTCCTCCGCTCACCGCTCGCTCCGTCCGCTGCCGTAGCGCCGCTCGAAGCGCTCGACCCGTCCGGCGGTGTCCAGGACGCGCTGGGTCCCGGTGTAGAAGGGGTGGCTCGCCGAGGAGATCTCGACGTCGATGACCGGGTAGGTGTGGCCGTCCTCCCACTGGACGGTCCTGTCGCTCGTGGCGGTCGAGCGCGTCAGGAAGGCGAAGCCGGCGGCCCGGTCACGGAAGACGACCGGACGGTAGGCGGGGTGGATTCCGGGCTTCACGGCTCTCAGCGCTCCTCACGGAAGTCGACGTGGCGGCCGGCGACGGGGTCGTACTTGCGCAGCGTCAGCCGGTCGGGGTCGTTACGGCGGTTCTTGCGGGTCACGTAGGTGTAGCCGGTGCCGGCGGTGGACCGCAGCTTGATGATCGGGCGCAGTTCGTTACGGGCCATGCGCCACACAATACACGATGGTTTTCATTTTCATTAAGCTGCGACCGACGCCCCGGTTTCGGGCACCGGATGTCCCACTCGCACCGGCGCGGCAGGCGCCGCTTCGACCCCGGCGTCCAGCGCAGGCGCTACTGGCTGCGGAGCGAGGGCCGCCACGTCCGGCTCACTCTGACGGCCCACGCGGGGGAGCTGCCCGGTGTCATGAGGAGCGGCCGGTGAGCACCGTCCGCGCCGGGCAACGGCGGACGGCCGCCCGGTTCACCGTGAGGGGGTGAGCGGGAGGGCGTCGGTGTACGCGTTCGCCGGCTTGGCCACCCTGTGCACGGAACGGGCATCGAGCGCGACGGATGCGGAAGCCGTGCCGAGGGCGCCACCGGAGTGCCAGGTGCCGGTGACGGTCACCCAGGTGCCGGCCGCCGGGGCAGGGGCGCCGAAGATCCGCACCCGCACGGACTGGGCGTCCGCCGCGCAGCAGGAGATCATGATGCGGTTCAGGAACCAGCCGCCGCCCCGCTTGCCGGGGGTGGCGAAACCCGTCATCCGCACGGTGCGGCCCTCGATGGCCCGCGTGGGGTCCTGCTGGACGCGGCGGATGAAGTCCCAGAGCGTGAGGGGGAGGGGCGAGGCCGCCGGCAGCGGGTCGAACGCGCTCTGCTGCGTGACGGCCCTGGGCGGCTGGCGGGACGCGGTGTACGCGCCGAGGGCGGGCGGGGCCCACAGCACCAGGCTGAGAACCGGGAGGAACAGCAGCCACGCGGCACGGGGCGCACCGGAGTGAGGGTGACCATGGCCGTGGCCGCCGTGGCCCTCCTGGTCGCTGTGCCCCTCCTGGTCGCCGCGCTCGCCGGGCCCGCTCTGGTCGCCGCGGTCCGCGGGTGCGCCGTTCCCGCGACGCCGCACGTACGACACCGCGTCCGCCGCTCCCAGCAGGACCAGCAGCACACCGGACGCGATGAGCAGCGGGCGCATGCCCTCCTTGACGTACCGCAGGTACAGATCGGTGAACAGCGCGATGCGCAGCAGGCCGGTGCCGCAGAGGAGCAGCAGGATCGTCGGTACCGGGCGTCTCACAGCAGTGCTCCTCCGGTCAGTGCGCTGGCCAGTACCGCCACGGCCACGGTCGCGGCGGAGAACCGGACCGCGAACGCCCGGCCGAACGTGCCCGCCTGCAGGGCGATGAGCTTCAGATCGACCATCGGGCCGACCACCATGAACGCCAGCCGCGCGACCGGTGGGAATCCGCTGAGCGAGGCCGCCACGAACGCGTCCGCCTCCGAACACACCGCCAGCACGATCGCCAGCCCGGCCAGGAACAGGAGCGACGGCCAGAAGGATCCGGAGAACGCGTCCAGCACGGAACGGGGCACTGCCACATTGAACGTGGCCGCCGCCATCGCGCCCACCACCAGGAAACCGCCCGCGTGCAGGAAGTCGTGCTGGAAACCGACCCGGAACTCCCGCCAGCGGCTGCCCCCCGGCCGATGGCCGCTGTGCCGTGCGACCGGCCGCAGCCACTCGGGCCGCCCCCGCCACAGCCACAGCCAGCCCATCACCGACGCGGTGCCCAGCGAGGCCAGCAGCCGGGCGGCGACCATGGCCGGCTGACCGGGGAAGGCGACCGCGGTGGCCGTCAGCACCACCGGATTGATCGCGGGCGCCGACAACAGGAACGCGAACGCGGCCGCAGGCGCGACGCCCCGCCCGATGAGGCTGCTCGCCACCGGCACCGAGGCACACTCACAGCCCGGCAGCACGACCCCCGCCGCACCGGCCACCGGTACCGCGAGCACCGGCCGGCGCGGCAGCACCCGGGTGAAGACCCGCGCCGGGACGAAGGCGTTGATGGCACCGGACAGGGCCGTGCCCAGCAGGAGGAAGGGCAGCGCCTGCACCGTCACGGCCAGACAGACGGTCCGCCACGCCTGCCCCGCCGGTGTCTCCGCCCACCGCCCCACGAGGTAGAGCACCACGCCCGGAACGGTGGCCGCGCCCAGCAGCAGCAGCGGCCAGCGCCGGTGCCAGCCGGGGGCGGCGTCGTCGGTCGCCGCCGTGTCCGCTTCGGGGACTTCCGCCTCCCCGGCCCGTTCTTCAGCCGTCCGCATGCCACCTCCGCCTGCCGGATGTCCCGATCAACATAACGGTCCGGCACACCCGGCCTCCGGGCGCATCGGCCGGGCAGCACCGCCGACGCCGGGAACGGGTGCGCGCTCCTCACCGCTTCCTCACACGCCGCCCCTAGACTCCGAACTCGTGTGCGCACATGTGCTGGTCGCCGAGGACGACGAGAAGCAGGCCGAGCTGATCCGCCGCTCCCTGCAGGCCGAGGGCCACGACGCCACCGTCGTGCACGACGGCGCGGCCGCGCTCGACGCCGCCCGCCGCCTCGGACCCGACCTCGTCGTCCTCGACCTGATGCTCCCCGTGGTCGACGGCTTCGGCGTGTGCCGGGCACTGCGCGGCGGCGCGGACCCGGACGTCCCCGTCGTGATGCTCACCGCCCGCTCCGCCGAGGACGACGTGCTGCTTGGCCTCGAACTCGGCGCCGACGACTACATGACCAAGCCGTACAGCCCGCGCGAGCTGATGGCCCGTATCCGCACGGTGCTCCGGCGCAGCGGGCGGGGCGGCGCCGTACGGGACGGCGACCGAGTCGTACGGGCCGGCGCCATCAGCGTCGACCCGGTACGGCACGAGGTGCGCTGCGACGGCACGCCGGTGGAGTGCACGCCTGCCGAGTTCCAGATCCTGCTGGCCATGGCGGGCGAACCGGAGCGGGTGTTCACCCGGCGCCAGCTGCTGCACTGCACCCGCGGCTTCGACCGGGCATCCACGGAACGGGCCGTCGACGTCCACATCATGAACCTGCGCCGCAAGATCGAACCCGACCCGCGGCGCCCGGCCCGTCTGCTGACCGTGTTCGGCGTCGGCTACAAACTGAGCGCCGCCCGCCCATGACCCGCCACGACCGGGAGGAACCGCGGCGGGGGAGCGCGCGCCCCGCGCAGGGCAACGGGCGGCGCCGGATTCCGCTGCGCAAGCGGCTGCTCGTCCGGCTGCTGTCCGTCTCGGCCCTCATCGCCGTCTGCTCGGTCGCCGCCACCGCCTGGCTCGCGGTCACCACCACCACCAGCGCGCTGAAGGAGGAGCAGGGCCAGGACCTCGCCGCCGACAACCGCATCCTCGCCCGGCTCAGCGGCTACGCCGCCACCCACTCCGACTGGTCCGGCGTACGGCGGACGGTCCGCGAACTGGCCGCGACGACCGGCCGCCGGATCGCCCTCACCACCGCCGACCGCACTCTCGTCGCCGATTCCGCGCCCCGCGGCGCCCCGCTGCCGCCCCGGCCCGCCGCCACGGTCGACCCCCTGCGCACCGACACCCACACCGAGCCCGGCGCCCAGCTCAGCGGCATCGACCCGCGCGTGGTGGGCCCCTACCGGCTGCCGGCCCGGGAGCGGACCCGGCTGGACGCGCTGGCCGCCGTCCGCGAACGCTGCTACGAGCGCTACGGCCTGCAGGCGACCGTCGTCCGCACCCCGAGCGGCCGGCCCGTGGTCGCCGGAGCGGACGACACCGACCCCGCCGGCCTCGGCGCCACCGACTGCGAGGACGGCCGCCTCAACACGCCCACCCCGACAGAGACGAAGGCTCTGGACACCCTCTCCGGCCTGGTCCGGCCCTGCCTGCGGCAGGCCGGGCTGGTCCTGGGCGGGCCCGTCTTCCCCGCCTTCTTCGACCCCGGCGCGCAGGACCCCTTCGGCGGCAGCCGCGTGATCGCCAAGTACACCGGTGCGCAGACGGGCGGCGCCGCCCGGGCGGCCCAGCACTGCATCATGACCGCCCGCCGCGCCCAGCTCGAGCCCTACGTCGCCCCGGTGGCCGAGCTGTTCCTCGGGATCGGCGACCAGAACCCCGCCCGCTTCGACATGTCACCGGCCAACAAGGCCAAGGTGGTGGGCGTGGCCGGCCTGGTCCTCGCCGTCACCGTCGCCGTGACCGCCGTGGTCGCCGTCCGGCTGGTACGGCCCCTGCGGGCGCTGACTCTGGCCGCGCAGCAGCCGCCCGAGCTGCACGTGCGCGTCCCGGTGACCACTCGCGACGAGACCGGCATCCTCGCCGAGTCCTTCAACGACCTGACCGAGCGCCGCGAGCGTCTGGAGGCCCAGCGCAAAGCCATGGTCAGCGACATCGCGCACGAACTGCGCAGCCCGCTCACCAACATCCGCGGCTGGCTGGAGGTCGTACGCGACGGCGTCGTCGCCCCCGACCCGGCGCTGCTGGACTCCCTGCACGAGGAGGCGCTCGTCCTGCAGCGGATCATCGACGACCTGCAGGACCTCGCCGCCGCCGACGCCGGCACCCTGCGCCTGCACCGCGAGCCGCTGCGGGCCGGCGATCTGCTGGAGCAGGTGGCCGCAGCGCACCGGGTGGCGGCCGGCGCCGCCGGGGTCGTGCTGCGCACCGACGCCGACGACGCCGCCTGGCTGGACGCCGACCCGGTGCGGATGCGGCAGGCGCTCGGCAACCTGGTCTCCAACGCGCTGCGGCACACCCCCGCCGACGGCGCCGTCGCCCTCGCCGCCCGCCGCGACGGCGACGACGTCGTCCTCACCGTCACCGACACCGGCCGGGGCATCGCGCCCGAGGACCTGCCCCGCGTCTTCGACCGGTTCTGGCGGGCGGAGAAGTCCCGCAGCCGCCGCACCGGCGGCAGCGGCCTCGGGCTGCCGATCGTCCGCCACCTGGTCGCCGCCCACGGCGGCACGGCCGAGGCCGCGAGCGAGCCGGGCGCGGGCGCGGTGTTCACGCTGCGGCTGCCCGCCGTCCCGCCGCCCGGCGACACGGCATGAGGGCGGGCGCGCGACGGCTTGATTCCCGGCGCGCGCGGGGGGTACTCCGGTCGCGCAATGCGCAGTCGAGGAGGTCATGCCATGAGCACAGCGGACGCCCTGCCGGTCGTCTCCACGCTCACCGAAGCGGCTCGTCTGGTGGAGAGGGAGCGGGGTTTGTACGTGCGCTGGTCCAAAGGCCCGGGCATCGACCTCGACGCCGTGTCCAGCACCGACGAGCTGACCGGTGTCCCGATGCCCGGGCTGTCCGCCAACCCGCTGGACGTCGAGGACTGGTGGGAGGACCGGTCCGTGGAGCTGTGGGTGGCGCGCCGGCTGTACGACTACGCGCACCTGCCGCACGAGAAGGGCCCCGGCGTGCGTCCCTGGTTCCTGAAGGGCCGGGAGACGGGCCGGGGCCCCGACAACGAACCGCTCGTGGTCGACGTCGAGCCGCTGTGCTGGATCGCCGACGAGGTGATCGACGCGGCCAGGGCCGAGGTGGCCCGGCAGGAGCGGGAGTGGGGGACCCTGCGCCGCGGGGGCCGCTGAGCCCCCGCGGCGCAGGGCGCCGGTCAGCCGGAGCGCTGCCTGGAGCGCGCACGGCGCCGCAGCGCCTGGCGCTCCACCTCGGTCGTGCCGCCCCAGACGCCGATGCTCTGGGCGGTGTCCAGCGCCCAGTCCAGGCACTGCTTCCGGACCGGGCAGCGGTGGCACACCGCCTTGGCCTGCTGGGCCTGCACCTGCGCCGGTCCGGTGGTGCCGATCGGGAAGAAGAGGTCGGGGTCCTCGTGACGGCACGCGGCATGGTCGCGCCAGTTCTCCATCGGATTCTCCTGGATCGGGTCGTAAATCGTCCGTGCACTGTCAAATGCGTTCGCTCCGGACTCGGGTGACCGGTCCGGACGGGGTGAAACGGCACAACCGGAAGAAGATCGGACGGCGACGGCCTCCCGCCCACGGTTGCGCACCCGCCGAAGCCCCGGGCGGCCCCCGGCAGCGCAGGGCTCACGGCCGTCACGGCCTCGATCCGGCCCGCAGGGGCTCATCGGGGTGCGCGCCCCTCGATGCCGCCGGCGCGCCGGGGCGTGCGCCGCGTGCCGTTTTGCGGCGCCGACCGGGTGCCGGGCGGAGGGGTGCCGGGTCGCGGCACCGGCTGCTGCCGGGCCGTCGTGATCGCCGGCGGCGGTGTGCCGTCGCGCTGCGGTGCCGGCTGGATGCCGGGCGCTCGCGACCGTCGTGGTCGCGGCCGGTGGGCCGAGGTGTGCGCCGCCAGGGGCGCGGTGCCGGAGGGTGCCGCCGGCCGGGTGCCGCCGGCGGCGTGGCGTCCGATCGGGCGGGCGCCGGTCGCGTGCCGGGCCCGTAAGGCGTGCCGCGGGCGTCGGCGTGCCACGGCGTGCCACGGTGTCGGGCGCTCGCGACCGTTGTGGCCGCGGCCGGTGGGCCGAGGTGTGCGCCGCCAGGGGCGCGGTGCCGGAGGGTGCCGCCGGCCGGGTGCCGCCGGCGGCGTGGCGTCCGACCGGGCGGGCGCCGGTCGCGTGCCGGATCCGTAAGGCGTGCCGCGGGCGTCGGCGTGCCACGGTGCCGGGTGCCGCCGGCGGCGCGGCTGGGACCGGCGTCACCGCCGGGGCGGTGCGGTGCCGGGTGCCGTCAGCGGCGCAGCGCCTCGGCCGCGGTCGCCGTCACCGCGTCGGCCAGGGCCGCCAGCGCGGGCGAGTCGAGCTTCCACTGCTGCCAGTGGAGCGTGACGTCCGTCCACTCGCCGGGGGCGATCTCGGTCAGCCGTCCCCGTTCCAGCAGCGGGAGGGCCTGCGTCTCCGGCACCATCCCCCAGCCGAGCCCGGCGGCGACCGCGTCCAGGAACCCCTCGGAGGTGGGCACGAGATGCCGCAGCGGGCCGGCGGACCCCCGCCCCAGCCGGCGGACGAAGCCGTCCTGGAAGTCGTCCTTGCGGTCGAAGACCACGACCGGCGCCCGGGGCAGCGCCTCCGCCAGGGGCTGCCCCTCCAGGTGGGTCGCGGCGAAGCCGGGGGAGGCCACCGGCAGGTAGCGCATCCGGCCGAGGACGCGGACCGTGCAGCCCGGCACCGGGTCGGGCGAGGAGGTCACCGCCGCCATCACCAGACCCTCGCGCAGCAGCGCCGCCGTGTGGTCCTCGTCCTCGCGGTGCAGTTCGTAGCAGAGGCCCGCCACCCGGGTCAGGGCCGGCAGGAACCAGGTCGCCAGCGAGTCGGCGTTCACCGCGACCGACACCCGGGTCGGCTCCCCGCCGCCGGCGAGCCCCAGTTCGCCGAAGGCGTCCCGCTCCAGCCGCGCGAGCTGCCGGGCGAACCGGACGAGGACCGCACCGGAGTCCGTGGGCCGTACGGGCCGGGTGCGCTGGAGCAGCACCCGCCCGGTGCGCTGCTCCAGGGCCTTGATCCGCTGGCTGACCGCCGAGGGCGTCACATGCAGGGCGGCGGCCGCCGCGTCGAAGGTGCCCTCGTCCACGACGGCCAGCAGCGTCCGGACCTGCTCCAGGGGCAACTCTGTCATCACGACGGCTAATGCTACGTAAGGATCTTTAGCTGTACTTGCGGTGGACGCCTTCCTTAGCGTCGGCGGCATGAACCACACCCTGACCGCCGCGGCCGCGGGCTTCGGCACCGGCCTCTCCCTGATCGTCGCCATCGGCGCCCAGAACGCCTTCGTCCTGCGGCAGGGGGTGCGCCGGGACGCCGTTCTCGCCGTCGTCGGCATCTGCGCGCTGTCCGACGCGCTGCTCATCGCGCTCGGCGTGGGCGGGGTCGGCGCGGTCGTGGTGGCCTGGCCGGGTGTGCTGCGGGCGGTCGGCATCGTCGGCGGTCTCTTCCTGCTCTGCTACGGCGCCCTGGCGGCCCGCCGGGCGCTCAGGCCGGGCGCGGGGCTGCGGGCCGAGGGGGAGGCGGCCGGCTCGCGCCGCCGGGCGGTGCTCACCTGCCTGGCGATGACATGGCTGAACCCGCACGTCTACCTGGACACCGTGTTCCTGCTCGGCTCCCTCGCCGCCGACCGCGGCCCGCTGCGCTGGACCTTCGGGCTCGGCGCCGCGCTGGCCAGCCTGTGCTGGTTCGCCGCGCTGGGCTTCGGCGCCCGCCTGCTCGGCCGGCTCCTGGCCCGGCCCGGCGCCTGGCGGGTGCTGGACGGCCTGGTCGCCGTCACGATGCTGGCGATGGGCACGGCCCTGATCGCGGACTCCTGAGACGCCCGTTGGGCGCACGCCGGCGTTCCTGGGATAGTCGGGTTCTCACACCGACAGACATGACGAGCGACCAGGACTTCTGTGGACACCAGCGAGAGCAGCAGCACCGGGACCGGCGCCGACGGGACGGACACCGGCGGGCCGTCCGGCGTACCGCCCCGGCGCGGCTGGCGCCGCTGGGCGATGGACACCCGCCCCCTGCGGATCCCCGCCTACCGGCGCCTGTGGTCGTCGACCGTCGTCACCGCCGTCGGCAGCCAGCTGACCGCCGTCGCCGTCCCCAAGCAGATCTACGACCTCACCCGGTCCTCCGCCTGGGTCGGCTACGCGAGCCTCGCGGGCCTGGTGCCGATGGTGGTCTTCGCGCTGTGGGGCGGGGCGGTCGCCGACACGGTGGACCGCCGCAAGCTGCTGCTGGTCACCAACTGCGGCATCGCGGTGACCTCGCTGCTGTTCTGGGCACAGGCCGTCACCGGTGCGGACTCGGTCGGGGTCCTCGTGGTGCTGCTCGCCGTGCAGCAGGCGTTCTTCGGTCTCAACGCCCCGGCCCGCAACGCCTCCATCGCCCGGCTGGTGCCGGCCGACCAGCTGGCCGCGGCCGGGGCGCTCGGCTCGACGGTGATGCAGACCGGCCTGGTGGCGGGCCCGCTGCTCGCCGGCGCCCTCATCCCGGTCGTCGGGGTGCCCGACCTGTACCTGATCGACGCCCTGGCGCTGTGCGCGACCGTGTGGGCCGTCGTGCGGCTGCCCTCCCTGCCGCCGCTCGGCGGGGCCGCCCGCCGAGCCGGGGTGCGGGACGTCGCCGCCGGATTCCGGTACATCTCCCGGCACACGGTGCTGCTGCTGTCCTTCCTCGCCGACATCGTCGCCATGGTGTTCGGCATGCCCCGCGCGCTGTTCCCGGAGCTGGCCGCCCAGACCTACTCCGCCTGGGGCGAGGGGCTCGCGCTCGGCGTGCTGTTCGCGGGCATACCGGTCGGCGCGGTGCTCGGCGGACTGTTCTCCGGGGTGTTCTCGCGCGTGCGCAGGCACGGCTGGATGGTCGTCGGGTCGGTGGTCGCCTGGGGTGCGGCCGTCGCCGGGTTCGGGCTGAGCGGCGACCTCCGGGTCGCCGTGGCCTTCCTCGCCGCGGCCGGGATCGCGGACATGGTCTCGATGGTGTTCCGCGGCGCCATCCTGCTGTCGGCGGCGACCGACGAGATGCGCGGCCGGATGCAGGGCGTGTTCACGGTGGTCGTCGCGGGCGGGCCGCGACTGGCCGACGCGCTGCACGGGACCGCCGGCGCGGCCTTCGGGCCCCGGGCCGCCGTCGCAGGCGGCGGCGCGCTCGTCGTCGTGGTGATGCTGGCCCTGGCCCTCACCGTTCCCGCGCTGCGCCGCTACCGGATCTGACGGCTACAGCGGCCTCTGCCGGCGGATCGCGTACTGGTCCATCAGCTTCCCGCGGGTGGTCTCCAGACGGTGGGCGAGGATCTCGGCCACCGTCCGCACCAGCGAGAGCCCGAGCAGCGGGTCCTCCACGCACAGCCCCAGCACCGACGGCCCGTCGAACTCGTAGGCCCGCACATTGCTGAACGCCACCGCGCCGAAGTCCCAGCGGTACGGCGGGAACAGCCAGGACCAGCCGAGCAGGTCGCCGGCGCCGAGCGTGGCCACGGTCACCCGCTGCCGGGTGGTGACCTGCTGGTCCAGGTGCACCGCACCCGAGCGGATCACCCAGAACCGGTCCGCCGTGCCGCCCGCCTCGAAGATGCGGGTGTCCTCCGGGAAGGAGACCTCCTCGGCCAGCTCCATCAGGCGCTCGCGCTGCGCCTGGGGCAGGGCGGTGAGCAGTTTGATCGCTTTGGTCATCCGGGGGGCTCCTCGCCGGCGGCGGTGCGGGTCGGGTGCTGTGCCTAAGCCCATTCCAGCCGCTGCCGCCGTCCCGAGCACCTCGGGAAACGGCGTGCCGCCCGCCCACCGGTGTGCGGGCAGGAAAAAGCCCTGGCTGGACGGGGGAAACCAGCCAGGGCCGCTCGCGGTGACGCGGGGAGGAGGGAAGGACGGTTCCACTCCCTGCCGCCGTCACGTATGTATGAACGATAAACCACCTCGCGGGCGGGCGTCCAACCCCGCAGCGGGTCAGGTGACCTGTTTCACTCCGTCCGCCCCCTCACCCCCTCGGCCGGGGTTCACGATCTCCCCCAGCACCCGCAGCACCGCCTCGTACGTCTGCGCCCGGACGGAAGCCTCCCGCGCGCCCTCCGGATCCGTCGCCGTCAGGCTGCTCGCCCGCTCCCGCCAGGCCCGCTCCTCCTCGGCCGCGCAGTCCCGGCCCCGCTGGATCCGCCGCAACAACTCGTCCGCATCCACCACATCGGTCATGCCCGACGGATACCCGCCCGCCCGCCGGTGATGACAGCGGCGTCCGGGGTGTTTGACACCGTTGCCCGGGGTCAGTCGAAAAGGGAAGCACCACAGCAATCCGGGCACCGTTCAGGGAGGAAAGGATGCGCGACATGCACCGGACCGGCTCCTCCGCCGCCCTGCCGGAACGGCCTCGGCGGGTGCCGTGCCGACCGGCCGACGCCCGCAGAACCGTCGAGCGCGTCGTGACCGAGCGGTGCCGCGACGGCGCCCTCGCGTGCCCGCCCGAGACGGTGGCGGACGTCCTGCTGGTCACCTCCGAACTCGCCACCAACGCCCTGGTCCACGGCGGCGGCATCACCGGCTTCGACGTCGACGTGGATCCCGGGGGCGTGCGGGTGTCGGTCAGCGACCGCAGCGGCGACCTCCCGGTGGCCCGTCCGGCCGCGGACGAGCAGGACCGCGCCCGGCCCGGGGGCCGCGGCTGGCCCATCGTGTGCCGGCTGGCCCGCGACGTCCGGGTGGCGGAGCTGCCCCGCGGCGGCAAGTGCATCACGGCCGTCGTGCCGCTCCGGTGAAGCGGTTCCCGAAGTTCCGCTCACCGGCGTTTGCCCGCGGGGCCGGCGGGCAGACGGAGTTTCGTGCTTCGGACCGGAGGCGCGCGCCCAGCGGGCAGACCACGCTGCGGCCCCCTCCTGGCGGGCCCGGCGGCTCACCCGCGGCGAACCCCTGACACCACCGTTCGGGCCAGGATCCCGGAACCCCTGTTCCGGGAGGTGCCCTGAAACCACGTTCAGGAGCGATTCCGCATGCTGACCGACATGTCGACAAGCCGTCCCGGCACGACCGCCACCACCGCCGCCGCGGCGCCCAGCCGGCGGAACCACGACGATGCTCCCGACACCGCGCAACTCTTCGCCCGGCTGGCGGAACTGCCCGACGGCCCCGAGCGGGACGCCGTCCGCGACGAGCTCGTCACCGCCTGGCTGCCCATGGCGCACCGGATCGCGGGCCGCTTCCGCGACCGCGGCGAGTCCGTCGAGGACCTGCGCCAGGTGGCCGCACTCGGGCTGGTGAAGGCCATCGACCGGTTCGACCCGTCCCGGGGGGCCTTCGAGAGCTACGCCGTGCCGACCATCACCGGCGAGGTGAAGCGGCACTTCCGCGACCGGATGTGGGCCCTGCGGGTGCCGCGCAGGGTCCAGGAGCTGCGCAACCGGGTCCGCGTGGCCCGGCGCGAACTCACCCAGCATCCCGGCAGCCCCGAACCCACCGCCGCCGACATCGCCGCCCACACCGGCCTCACCGAGGAGGAGGTGTCCGCGGGCATGGAGGCGCTGGAAAGCTTCAGCACCCTGTCCCTGGACGCGGAGCTGTCCGCCGGTGACGACGGCTACAGCCTCGCCGACACCCTCGGCGCCACGGACGGCTCCTTCGACGTGGTGGTCGACCGGGAGGCCGCCAAGGAGGGGCTGCGCCGGCTGCCCGAGCGCGAGCGGGCCATTCTCTACATGCGCTTCTTCGAGGACATGACCCAGAGCCGTATCGCCGACCGGCTCGGCATCTCCCAGATGCACGTGTCCCGGCTGATCAGCCGGAGCTGCGCCCGGGTGCGCGACGAGGCGCTCGGCGGCCGCCGCCCCGGCGGCGACCCGCGCTGAGCGTCACCCACCCTGCTGGGCCGGCCCACCGGACAGGCCCAGCGGGCGGGCGAGACCGGAGACGGCCTCGTCCAGACGCTGCAGATGGCGCAGCACCCGGTCGGTCACGCGGCCGTAGCGCGGGGTGCTCAGGGTTCCCGGCTCCAGCATCGACGCGATGCTGGGGCCGGTCTCGATGCGGGCCGCGGAGCGCGGCTCCCCGACGTGCGCGGCGATCGCCTCGATGTTGTGCACGATCCGCGCGCACGCCCCGCGCAGCCGCGGATCCGCCGCGATCGCCGGATGGGTCGGCAGCAGCTCGGCCGTGGCCGCGAGCGAACGCCCGTGGTACGCGCAGGTCTCCAGCAGCGCCACCACGTACCGCGCGGTGTCCCGGCGCGCGCGCAGCGGCGTGACCGGATGGGTCAGCGGCTGGGTGGCCGCGCGCAGGTCGGCCAGTGCCTGGTCCATGTCCCGCGCCTGCTCCACCAGGTCCCCGCCCGGCCCGCCGCTGAGCTGGTCGACGGCCCCCCGCGTGACCTCGGCGAGCCGCTCCAGCACCGTCACCAGCAGTTCGTCGGTACGGCGGTCGGTGCGGACCGGCAGCACCACCGCCGCCGCGATCACCCCGCAGGCCGCGCCGAGGGCCGTCTCCTCCACCCGCAGCACCAGCACCGCGGTGCTGTAGCTGTTCAGCAGCGTGTACAGCAGTCCGAGCATGGCGGTCACGAAGAACGACATCAGCGTGTACGACAGCGGCGCGGTGTAGAACATCGCGAAGATGCACACCAGCACCAGCGCGAACGCCGTCCAGGTGTGGTGTCCGACCAGGGCGGCGAGCCCGATGCCGGCCACCACGCCGAGGACCGTGCCCAGCAGCCGCCGGTAGCCCTTCACCAGGATCTCGCCCGTGGAGGCGGTGTTGAGGAACACGATCCAGCAGGTCAGCACCGCCCAGTACCAGCGCTGCGTGGACAGCAGCTCGCCGCCGGCGATCGCCAGCGCCGAACCCACGGCCACCTGGACCGCGGCCCGGGTCGTGGGCCGCCGCAGCCCCGCCGGCCCCGGCTCCTGCCGCTCGCCGGCCTCGCCGGCCTCGATCGCGGCGTCCTCGGCGTCCAGTTCCTCGCGGGAGCGGGCCGCCGCCGGGGTGTCGTCGGAGTCGTCCTGCGGGCCGTCCATGGCGATCCGCAGGCCCAGCGCGGCCCGTGCGGCCTCACCGAGGCCGCGGAAGACGTCCTGCACGGCCGGTGAGGCCGCCGGCAGGTTCTCCTCGTCCCGGTAGCCGAGCAGCCGGTTGCGCACCTGGGCGAGCGCGGTCCCCGCCGCCTCGCCGGCCGGCCGCAGCATCAGCAGCCGCAGCGCCTGAAGGTCCCGGCGCAGTGCGTCCGTCGCCTCCTCCCGCACCGGCAGCACGCCCCCGGAGGGCAGCGGGGCGCCCGGCAGATGCAGGGTGAGGGTGTCGGTGCGCTCGGCCGTGCGCGCGGTCAGCAGCAGCAGGCCGAGCCGCTCGGCGGCGATCTCGGCGTCCGCGATCCGCCGCTGGAGCAGCCGGGCCGCCGCCGGGTCGGAGGTGCCGTCCTCCAGCCGGCCCTGGATCAGCAGGGCCGTCTCGTGCAGCCGGGCCGTGCCCGTGCGCAGGTCCTCCAGCACCCTCTCCACCTCGTCGGGGCCGGCGTCCAGCAGCTCGGCCTGCGCGGCGAGCAACTGGGCGAGCCGGGCGCGGAAGGCCCGCCGCAACCGGTCCAGGGTGCCGGCGGGGGTCTGCGGCAGCAGCGCGAAGCGGGCGGCGGCGCTGCAGGCGAACGCCACGCAGAGCACGCCGGACAGCGCGGGCAGCGCGGCGGGGGCCGCCCCCACGAACAGGGAGAGGAAGTAGCTCTGGAAGCCGATCAGACCCAGGGCCGTGCCGCGGTCGCCGAACCGGCGGCCGTAGACCGCGCAGAAGATGAGGGCGACGAAGAACAGGTCACCGGCGACGACCTGGCCGCTGAGCAGCGCTCCCAGTGACACCGAGGCCAGGGCGACGGGCAGGCCGAGCGCGAGGGTGACCGCCTGCCGGGCGCGCTGCTTCTCGCGGACGGCGAAGGTCGCCACCATCGCCGCCATCGCGCCGGCGACCAGCTGCGGCACCGCCACCCGCAGCACGGCGAGCACGGCGAGGGTGAGGGCGATCGCGGCGACCGTGCGCAACCCCGCGGTGAGCCGGAGCAGCCCTGGATCCGAGGCCGCGAGCCGGTCCCACGTCCGTACCCGTTCCGACCGTCGCGCTGCCCTCACGCCGCTGTGCTCTCCCGTTCCGGACGATCGATCTCCGCACCCAGCATCGCACGCCGTCCGGGCCGCCCGCCCCCGGCGCCGGGGACCGCGCTCCCGCCCGGACAGACGCAGGGGCCGCCGATCCGGTGCGGATCGGCGGCCCCTGCGGTCACGGCCGGCTCACGGCTGCTCGTCGGCCGCGCCCTCCACCCGGGCCCGCACCTGCTGCGGCGTCAGGTACGAGTCGGTGAACTCGAAGTCCTTCAGGCGGGCGGGCCTGCGGGCCTGGAAGCCGGTGCGGACGAAGTCGTCGCCCGCGACCGCGTTCAGCAGCCAGTTGGTCATCACGCGGGCCTTGGCGACATTGGTGCGCAGCGCCGACCAGTGGTACCCGCGGGCCACCGCCTGCGCGGGCACCCCGCGCAGCTCCACGCCCAGCGGCTTGGACACCGCGTCCTTGCCGCCGAGGTCGACGACGAGACCCAGGTCCTTGTGCACGTACGGCTGCATCGGCTGGCCCCGCAGCGTCGCGATGACGTTGTCGGCGACCTTCCTGCCCTGCCGCATGGCGTGCTGCGCGGTGGGCGGGCAGACCGCGCCCTGGTCGCCCTTGGCCAGGTCGGGCACGGCGGCCGAGTCGCCGAGCGCGAACACGCCGTTGTGGCCCGGCAGGCACATCTCGGCGGTGACCGCCAGCCGGCCCTTGACCGTCTCCGCGCCGAGCGTGGCGATCAGCGGGCTGGCGACCACCCCGGCCGTCCAGATCAGGGTGTGCGTCGGCACCACCCGGCCGTCGGTGAACGTGACCTCCTCCGGGCCGGCCTTCGCGATGGACACCCCCAGCGAGACCTCGATGCCGCGCCGCTTGAGGATCTCCTGCGCACTGCGGCCGAGCTTGTCGCCGAGCTCCGGCATCAGCTTGGGCGCGATGTCGATCAGGTGCCACTTGATCAGGCCCGGGTCCAGGCGCGGATACCGCCGGACGGCCGCGTGCGTGAGGCGTTGCAGGCAGGCGGCGGTCTCGGTGCCGGCGTACCCGCCGCCGACCACCACGAACTGCAGGCGCGCGGCCCGCTCGGCCGGGTCGTCGCTGGCGTCGGCGAGGTCCAGCTGCGATATGACGTGGTCGCGGATGTACGCGGCCTCGGCCAGGGTCTTCATCCCGAAGGCGTGCTCGGTCAGTCCGGGGATGTCGAAGGTGCGGGTCACGCTGCCCGGCGCCAGCACGATGTAGTCGTAGGGCTCGTCGACGACGGTGTCCGTGATGGTGCGGATCACGCACACCTTGGCCTTCAGGTCCACGCCGATCGCGCCGCCCGGGATGATCCGGGTGCGGTACCTGCTGCTCCGGCGCAAGGACAGGGCGATCGACTGCGGCGTGAGCACGCCGGAGGCGACCTGGGGCAGCAACGGCAGGTACAGCTGATAGGAGAACGGCGTCACCAGCGTGACCTCGGCTTCGCCGGGGCTCAGCTTCCGCTCCAGGCGGCGGACGCACTCCACTCCGGCGAAGCCTGCGCCAACCACCAGGATCCTGGGTCGTGTCACGGTGTTCATCCCTCTCTCGGCTCCGGGCGGTCCGACTCGACGCCGTTCGCATGCCCCGGATCCTCCCGTCGATCCCACCGGGCCTCCGGCCGCTTCGCGGTCCGCAGGCGGCGGGCAGGCGAACGCGTGGCACCAGCGTGCCCTCACACGGGGTGGAGTAACCGATCGGCGCACGCCTACACGTCGCACACCCGCCACCACGGCAGGGACACGTCCGTCACCACGGCAGGGACACGTCCGTCACCACGGCAGGAACACGTCCGTCACCACGGCAGGAACACGTGGATGTCCTTGCCCCGGTCGTGCACGACGACGCTGACCTGGGTGCACAGCGTGTGCACCAGATGCCAGCCGATGCCGCCGCCGCCCGAGCGCGGATGGAAGGGCCGCGGCTCCGGCTTGGTCGTGCTCGTGTCACGCATCGTCACGTGCACCCCGTCGAAGGTGCGGCGCATCCGCAGGTCGAACGGGCCCGGCGCGTACTGGATCACGTTCGCGGCCAGTTCCGTGACGACCAGCAGGATGTCGTCCCAGTACTCGAGCGCGCTCGGCGGCGTCTCTCTCGCCAGCACGCTCAGGAACTCTTCCGCCGCGAGCCGTGCCTCCGTGACGTTGCGCAGCTCCCCCGGGAAGGAGAACGTACGCTCGTACCTCTCCTCCGAGGGCGGTGTGTCGTCCCAACGCGGCTCCGTTGCCATCTCACAGTCCCCGGCCCCGGCCGACGAGGGGCCGGTTCGGCCCCCTGCGGCCAGGACGGTCGTCGTCGCTGATCTCTCTTTGCGCAGGGCGGGTTCCCACAGCCGCGCAGGCTATCCGTCCTCCTGCCGGTCCGGCGGTCCGCACGGTCCGCCTGCTCAGCGGAAGACGTCGTCCGGCTCGTCCCAGTCGGCCGGTTCCCGCGGGCTCCGGCGCGCCAGGGAACGCGCCTGGTACATCGCCTCGATCTCGGCCGCATAGTGCCGCACGACGGCGTCCCGGCGCACCTTCATGGACGGCGTCAGCAGCCCGTTGTCCGGCGCGAACGGTTCCTGCAGCACACGGTAGACCCGGATGGACTCCGCCCGGGACACCGCACTGTTGGCCGAGGCCACGGCCCGCGCGATCTCCTCCCGCAGCGCGTTCTCCTCCCGGCCTGCCGGGACCGGCCAGTCGCCCTGCAGCGCCAGGGCGGTCCGCCAGTGCGCCAGGAGGTCCGGGTCGAGGGTGATCAGGGCGCCGACGCAGGGGCGGTCGTCGCCGATCACCACGGCCTGGTGCACCAGCGGGTGCATGCGCAGCCGCTGTTCCAGCAGGGCCGGGGACACGCTCCGGCCGCCGCTGGTGACGATGACGTCCTTCTTGCGCCCGGTGATCGTCAGATAGCCCTCGGGGTCCAGCCGCCCGATGTCCCCGGTGGCCAGCCAGCCGTCGCGCAGCGCGGCACGCGTCGCCGCCTCGTCGCCGACGTAGCCCTGGAACACCGACGGCCCGCGCACCAGGATCTCCCCGTCGTCCGCCACCCGGATCTCGGTGCCCGGCAGCGGCCGGCCCACGGTCCCGGACTTCTCCCGGCCGAGCGGCTGCACGGTGATCCCGCCGGAGCACTCGGTGAGCCCGTACCCGTCGTGCACGAACATCCCGATGCCCTCGTAGAACAGGGACAGTTCGCGGTTGAGCGAGGAACCCCCGGAGGTGCCGCGCACCACCCGCCCGCCGAGCGCCGCCCGCAGCCGGCGGTACACCGTCCGCTCGTACAGCGCGTGTTGCAGCCTCAGGTCGAGACCGGGGCCCGGCCCGGCGCCCAGCCGGCGGCGCTCCTCGGCCTCGGCGAAGTCCCGCGCGGTCTGCGCGGCCCGTTCGAACAGGGCGCCGCGGCCCGCCTTCTCGGCGGCGCGCAGGAAGTTCTTGTACAGCTTCTCGAACAGCGACGGCACCCCGTACAGGTACGTCGGCCGGAACGTCGTGAGCGCCGAGGACAGCGCCGCCTCCGTCGTCTCCGGTTCGTGGGCCAGCAGGAACCCGCCGCGCACGCACGTCAGCATGATCATGAGGCCGTAGACGTGGGACAACGGCAGGAACAGCAGCACGGCCGGCTGTTCGCCCGGGGGAGCGGCGGTGTGCCCCCACCCGGCCAGCAGGGTGTCGCAGGGGTAGGCCATGGCGCGGTGGCTCAGCGCGCAGCCCAGCGGGCGGCCCGAGGCGCCGGAGGTGTAGACGACGGCCGCGGTGGAGTCGGGCAGCACGATCCGGCGCAGCGACTCCACGGTGGTGTGCGGCACGGCCGCGCCCCGCTCGGCCAGTTCGGCCGGCGCGCCCGCGTCCAGCTGCCAGACGTGCCGCAGCCGCGGCAGCCGCGTGCACACGCTGCCGACGGTCATGACGCCCTGCTCGTCCTCCACGACCACGGCCACACAGCCGGCGTCCCTCAGGATCCACTCGACCTGGTCGCGGGAGGACGCCGGATGGATCGGCACGACCTCGGCGCCCACGGCCCACAGCGCGAGGGCGAGCGCCGTCCACTCGTAGCGGGTGCGGGCCATCAGGGCCACCCGGTGACCCGGGGAGATCCCCGAGGCGACCAGGCCCTTGGCGAGGCCGGTCACCTCGTCCCGCAGCTCGGCCGCCGTCACCTCCTCCCAGCCGGTGGCGGTACCGGGAGCCCGACGGGCGAGCACCGGCAGCGCCGGGTTCCGGTCCGCGTTCTCGAAGACGCTGTCGGCGAGGCCGCCGGGGGCCGGCGGGGCGCCGGCCGGAGCGAGGGCGACGTTCCGCATGCGCTGCTCCTGGGTGTACGGAGGGTCACTCCGCCGACCGGCTCTGTGTCGGCGGTGCTCGAATGTAGCCCAGGTGAGCGCGTTCGGTACCGAGAACGGAGAAGTTCTGATCGCTTGATGATGCGGGCGTGTCCTGGGGACTCGGCAGCCATGAGCTATGTGAACCCCGATCCGGAACCCGAGCGCACCACCGGTCTGGAACCAGGCGGGGGAGTTCCGCCCGGCGAGACCCCGCCCGCCGAGAGCAGCATGCCCGAGGCCGGGCCCCGGCAGCCGAACGTCCAGCGCAGGGACTGGGCCAAGGCGCCGCTGACCGTCATCCTGCTCCTGGTCGCGCTGATCGCCGCCTTCTTCCTGGTCTACGCCCTGCTGCTGATCCTGTGACCGGCCCGCTCAGCCCTGGGTGCGGCGCACGCACTCGGTGACGACGCTGCGCAGGCTGTCGGTGCGCTCCATGAGCCGCCGCTGCTCGCGCGCGCCGTTCCCGTGCCGCACCAGATCGGCGACGGCCTGTTCGGCGCGCTCCGCGTCGCCGGTGGCGGTGAGCGCGTCCCCGGTGTGCTCCAGCAGGGACCGCAGCACCTTCTCGGCGGGCCGCTGCCGCAGCGTCACCGGGTCGAGCAGCTCGCCCTCGAGGCCGTACCGGGCGGCCTGCCAGTCGGCGAGCCGCAGCACGCTCACGCTGTGGTCGGGCGCGGGCCGGCCGGCCCGCCAGTCCCGCGCGGCCGTCTCCACCAGGGCCCGGCTCAGCGTGGCGATGAACACGGCCGTCTCCGCGGACAGGCACACGTCCGCGACCCGGAGCTCGACCGTCGGATAGCGCGCGGACAGCCGGGCGTCGAAGTAGGCCATCGCCTCGTCGAGGATGACGCCCGTGGCGACCATGTCCGCCACCCGCCGGTGGTAGCGCTCCGGGGAGCCGAACAGCTCGGTCGGGCCGGCCGAGGGCCAGCGGTTCCACACCCGGCTGCGGTAGCTGCCGTAACCGGTGTCGCGGCCCTGCCAGAACGGGGAGTTCGCGCTGATCGCGCGGAGCACGGGCAGCCACGGGCGGAGCCGGTCGAGGACGGCGACGCCCTCCTCGTCGGACTCCACCGACACATGGACGTGGCAGCCGCACACCAACTGCTCCCGGGTGGGGACGCCGTACCGCTCGGCCAGCCACCGGTAGCGCTCGTTCATGCTGAGGGAAGGGCTCACCGGCAGGGGGGAGCTGGCCAGCGCCGCGACCCCGCAGCCGATCTCCCCGGCGTGCCGGGCCGCCTCCTTGCGGCAGCGCGCGATCTCCTCGCCGAGGGACGCCATGTCCGACTGCGGATGCGTGGCGAACTCCAGCATCTGCCCGAACAGCTCCTTCTCGAAGACGTCCTGTTCCGGATCGTCCTGCTCGGCGCGCGCGAGCACGGCCGCCGCCAGCGCCTTCGGGTCGCCGCTGTCCGGGTCGACCAGAAGGAGTTCCTCCTCCACTCCGACGGTGCGCACGTGGTGCCGCCCTTCTTCCATGCCACAAGGGGCAGTCGCTGGGTCTGTATGACCCCGACTGCCCCCCGGACGGCCGCCGACACCTGCGGCCTTCAGCGCTCCGGCGCCAGCCAGACGGTGGCGAGCGGGGGAAGGGTCAGCCGCAGGGACCCGTCCTCGGGCTCGACGGGCCCCCGCGTGCCGACGCCGCTGCCGCCGTAGCGGACGTCGTCGGTGTTCAGCGCCTCCCGCCAGGCGGGGACCTCCTCCGGGACCCACAGCCGGTAGTCGTGCCGGACGACGGGGGAGAAGTGGGACACCGCCAGCAGCGGGGACCCGTCGTCGGCGAACCGCAGGAACGCCAGGACGTTGTCGTCCGCCGCGTCGCACAGCACCCACCGGAACCCGCCCGGATCGGTGTCCCGCTGCCACAGCGCCGGCGTCGCCCGGTACACCGTGTTCAGCTCCCGCACCAGGTCCTGCACGCCCCGGTGGTCGCCGGCGGAGTGGTAGTCGTCGGCGAGCAGCCACCACTCGGGGCCGTGCTCCTCGGACCACTCGGCCCCCTGCGCGAACTCCTGCCCCATGAACAACAGCTGCTTGCCCGGGTGGGCCCACATGAAGCCGAGGTAGGCGCGGTGGTTGGCGCGCCGCTGCCACCAGTCGCCGGGCATCTTCGACACCAGCGCCTGCTTGCCGTGCACCACCTCGTCGTGGGAGATCGGCAGGACGTAGTTCTCGCTGTAGGCGTACACCATGGAGAAGGTCATCTCGTCGTGGTGGTACTTGCGGTGCACCGGCTCCTTCTGGATGTACTCCAGCGAGTCGTGCATCCAGCCCATGTTCCACTTCAGCCCGAACCCGAGCCCGCCGCTGTCCGTCGGCCGGGTCACCCCCTCCCAGGCCGTGGACTCCTCGGCGACGGTCACCACGCCGGGGCAGCGGCGGTACACGGTGGCGTTCATCTCCTGCAGGAACGCCACCGCGTCCAGGTCCTCCCGCCCGCCGAACACGTTCGGCTCCCACTGGCCGGAGTCCCGCGAGTAGTCGAGGTAGAGCATCGAGGCGACCGCGTCCACGCGCAGGCCGTCGATGTGGAACTCCTCGCACCAGTAGACGGCGTTGGCGACGAGGAAGTTGCGCACCTCGGTGCGGCCGTAGTCGAACTCGTACGTCCCCCAGTCCGGGTGCTCCGCGCGCAGGGCGTTGCCGGGCTCGTAGAGCGGCTCCCCGTCGAACCGGGCCAGCGCCCAGTCGTCCTTGGGGAAGTGCGCCGGCACCCAGTCCATGATCACGCCGAGGCCGGCCCGGTGGCAGGCGTCCACGAAGTACCGGAAGTCGTCGGGGGAGCCGAGCCGGGGCGTCGGGGCGTAGTAGGAGGTGACCTGGTAGCCCCAGGAGCCGCTGAACGGGTACCCGGCCACCGGCATCAGCTCCACGTGCGTGAAGCCCATCTCCGTCACGTACGCCGGCAGTTGCTCCGCGAGCTCGCGGTAGGTGAGGCCGGGCCGCCAGGACGGCAGGTGCACCTCGTACACCGAGAACGGCGCCCGGTGCACCGGGGTGTCACCGCGGTGGGCCATCCATGCGGCGTCGCCCCACTCGTAGTGCGACGCCGTCACGATCGACGCGGTGTCCGGCGGCACCTCCGTGCCCCGCGCCATCGGGTCCGCCTTCAGGAACCGGTGACCGTGCCGGGAGGTGATCTCGAACTTGTACCGGGCGCCCTCGCCGACGCCGGGCAGGAACAGCTCCCACACCCCGGACGCCCCGAGGGACCGCATCGGGTACTGCGTGCCGTCCCAGTACGTGAAGTCCCCGGCCACCCGGACCCCCCGGGCGTTGGGCGCCCACACGGTGAAGCGGGTGCCGGCGACGCCCTCGTGGACCATCGGCTCGGCGCCGAGCGCCTTCCACAGCTGCTCGTGCCGGCCCTCCCGGATCAGGTGCAGGTCCAGCTCGCCGAGGGCGGGCAGGAAGCGGTACGGGTCGTGCACCTCCAGCTCACCCTCGTCGTACGCCACCAGCAGGGTGTACGCCGGGATCGCCGGGCAGGGCAGGACGGCGGCGAACAGGCCGTCGCCCTCCGGCTCTAGCGGAGTGCGGACGCCGTCGGTCACGACGCTCACCGACCGGGCGTTGGGGCGCAGCGCCCGGAACAGCGTGCCGCCCGGCACCGGGTGGGCGCCCAGCAGGGCGTGCGGGTCGTGATGCGCCCCGGCCAGCAGCCAGCCGCGGTCGGCGGGGTCGAGCGCGTGGGGACCGGGGTCCGCCCGGACGACGTCCGGGGCGGCTTTCGGGGGAGGGGCGGCGGCGGGCGGCCGGGGCTCCGTCGCCTCGGGCGGCCTGGTGTCGCGCAGTGTCATGGGTCAGCCTCCCCACACGGCGAGCCGCTTGATCGCCGCCATCGGCACCGGCAGCCAGTCCGGTCGGTGTCTCGCCTCGTACAGCACCTCGTAGACCGCCCTGTCCGTCTCGTGCGCGCGCAGCAGCGCGTGCTTCTTGCGTGGATCCCAGCCGGCACGGGCCGCGTAGCCCGCGCAGAACGCCTCCCGGCAGCGGCGCGCCCACTCGGGTCGCCACGGGCGGCGCTGCCGGGCCGCGTAGTCGAAGGAGCGCAGCATCCCGGCGACGTCGCGCACCGGGGACTGCGGGGCCCGCCGCTCCGACAGCGGCCGGGAGGGTTCTCCCTCGAAGTCGATGACGAACCAGTCGCGGCCGGCCCGCAGCACCTGCCCGAGGTGCAGGTCACCGTGGATGCGCTGGGCGGGCGGCCCGGTGTCGCACGTGGCCAGCGCGCCGAACGCGGCCTTCAGGCCGGGCACGAAGGGCAGCAGCGCGGGCACGGCCTGCGCGGCGGCGTCCAGCCGGGCGCACATCGCCTCGGCCGTGCGGCTGTTCTCGGCCGGCCCGGCCGCCGGGAAGGCCTCGGCCAGCGCCAGGTGCACCTCGGCCATGGCCCGGCCCAGCGCCCGCGCCTCGACGGTGAAGTGGTCGCCCGCGGCGAGCGCGCGCAGCGCCAGCGTCCAGCCGTCGGCGGCGTCCGGCAGGAACGGCTGCAGCACTCCGAGGGTGGCCGGCCGGGGGGCGGTCGTGGTGAACCAGGCGACCGGCGCGGGCACCCGGGCGCAGCCCTGGGCGGCCAGCGCGGCCGGCACCTCCAGGTCCGGGTTGACGCCCGCCTGGATCCGGCGGAACACCTTCAGGATGAAGGCGTCGCCGTACACGATCGACGAGTTGGACTGCTCCGCGTCCAGCAGGCGCGGCGGCAGACCGCCGGGCAGCTCGGCGGCCGGGTCCGCCTCGAAGCGCAGGGGGCCCGCCGCGCCGGGCTGCCGCAGCCGCTCCAGCAGCAGGTGGGCCGAGCGCGGGTCGTGCAGCGCGTCGTACACCGCGAGGCCGGCCAGCGGTCCCTCCTCGGCGCGTCCGATGAACGCCCGCTCCAGCCGTGGGGCGGGCTGCTGGCGCAGGCCCAGCAGCAGCTGGTAGCAGTCCCCGGGCGGCGGGGTGCCGCCGGGGGCGGGCACCGGCGCGTGCGAGGCGTGCACCAGCAGGTGCAGGCACCCCGGGAACAGCTCGGTGACGGACAGCGCCGACAGGTCGGTGACGGGCCGGTCCTTGCCCGCGAACCAGCGCTGGCCCGGCAGCCATTCGCGCAGCAGCCCGCCCAGCGAGGCCAGGGGCCCGTCGAGGCCGGTGGCGGATCTCGGTCGGGGAGTGATGGTCTTCGGCATGGTGACGCGTCCTTTCCTCGGCGCCGCCGGTTCAGCGGCGGCGGCCGATGCGGGATGCGACTCGGGTGAGCCGGAACCAGTAGAAGCCGTGGCCTTGCAGGGTGAGCAGGTAGGGCAGTTCGCCGATGGCGGGGAACCGGACCCCGCCGATCAGTTCGACCGGGTGCCGGCCGTCGTAGGAGCGCAGGTCGAGTTCGGTGGGCTGGGCGAAGCGGGAGAAGTTGTTCACGCACAGCACCAGGTCGTCGCCGTACTCGCGCAGGAAGGCGAGCACCGCCGGGTTGGAGGACGGCAGTTCGGTGTAGGAGCCGAGTCCGAAGGCGGGGTTCTGCTTGCGGATCTCGATCATCCGGCGGGTCCAGTGCAGCAGCGACGAGGGGGAGGACATCGAGGCCTCGACGTTGGTGACCTGGTAGCCGTAGACGGGGTCCATGATCGTGGGGAGGAAGAGGCGTCCCGGGTCGCACGTCGAGAAGCCGGCGTTGCGGTCGGGGGTCCACTGCATGGGGGTGCGGACGGCGTCGCGGTCGCCGAGCCAGATGTTGTCGCCCATGCCGATCTCGTCGCCGTAGTAGAGGATCGGCGAGCCGGGCAGGGACAGGAGCAGGGCCGTGAACAGCTCGATCTGGTTGCGGTCGTTGTCGAGCAGGGGTGCCAGGCGCCGCCGGATGCCGATGTTCGCGCGCATCCGCGGGTCCTTGGCGTACTCGGCCCACATGTAGTCGCGTTCCTCGTCGGTGACCATCTCCAGGGTCAGCTCGTCGTGGTTGCGCAGGAAGATGCCCCACTGGCAGCCGGACGGGATCGCGGGGGTCTTGGCGAGGATCTCCGAGACCGGATGGCGGGATTCCCGCCGTACGGCCATGAAGATGCGCGGCATGACGGGGAAGTGGAACGCCATGTGGCACTCGTCGCCGCCGGAGGGGTAGTCGCCGAAGTAGTCGACGACGTCCTCGGGCCACTGGTTGGCCTCGGCCAGCAGCACGGTGTCCGGGTACATCGCGTCGATCTCGCGGCGGACCCGTTTGAGGAAGGCGTGCGTGGCGGGGAGGTTCTCGCAGTTGGTGCCCTCCTCCGCGTAGAGGTAGGGGACCGCGTCGAGGCGGTAGCCGTCGATGCCCAGGTCCAGCCAGAACCGCAGGGCCGCGAGGATCTCCTCCTGCACGGCCGGGTTCTCGTAGTTGAGGTCCGGCTGGTGCGAGAAGAAGCGGTGGAAGTAGTACTGGCCGCGCACCGGGTCGAAGGTCCAGTTGGACACCTCGGTGTCCACGAAGATGATCCGGGCGTCATCGTACTGCTTGTCGTCGTCGGCCCACATGTAGTAGTCCCCGTAGGGGCCTTCGGGGTTCTTGCGGGACTCCTGGAACCACGGGTGCTGGTCGCTGGTGTGGTTCATGACGAAGTCGATGATCACGCGCATGCCGCGCTGGTGCGCGGCGTCGACGAACTCCACGAAGTCGGCCAGGTCGCCGAACTCCGGGAGGACGGCGGTGTAGTCGGAGACGTCGTAACCGCCGTCCCGCAGGGGTGACGTGAAGAACGGCGGCAGCCACAGGCAGTCCACGCCGAGCCACTGCAGGTAGTCGAGCTTGGCGGTCAGGCCCTTCAGGTCGCCGATGCCGTCGCCGTTGCTGTCCTGGAAGGAGCGCACCAGGACCTCGTAGAAGACGGCGCGTTTGAACCACTCCGGGTCCCGGTCCTTGGCGGGCGTGTCCTCGAAGGTGTCCGGAACGGGCTCGTTGACGGTCATGACACTGCGGACCCTTCGCTCTGGGGCGTCGATCGCCCGACGTGGAGCACGTGCGCCGGCGTCCTGCCGGGCGTCAGACGCACGTAGTTGGCCCTGCCCCAGTGGTACGTCTCGCCCGTCAGTTCGTCGTGCACCGACAGGGCGGCGTGCCGGTCCAGGCCGAGTTGCGGCATGTCCAACGAGACCGTGGCCTCCTGGGTGTGGTGCGGGTCCAGGTTGACGACCACGATGACCGTGTCCGTGCCGGTGCTCTTGCTGTAGGCGAGCACGGCATCGTTGTCGGTCCGGTGGAAGTGCAGGTTCCGCAGGCGCTGGAGCGCCGGGTGCCGCCGCCGGACGGTGTTGAGCCGGGTGATGAGGGGGGCGATGGTGCGGCCCTCGCGGGCGGCGGCTTCCCAGTCGCGGGGTTTGAGCTGGTACTTCTCCGAGTCGAGGTACTCCTCGCTGCCGTCCTTCAGCGGGGTGTTCTCGCACAGTTCGTAACCGCTGTAGATGCCCCAGGCGGGGGAGAGGGTGGCGGCCAGGACGGCGCGGACCTCGAAGGCGGGACGCCCGCCGTGCTGGAGGTAGGCGTGCAG
>NZ_JBEXTB010000017.1:45326-119748 GCF_040613915.1 Streptomyces sp. NPDC006193 | reverse complement strand
CCCCAAACACAAAACACCAAAACAACCACCCCATTTATCTCCGTGGGCGCGGGGGGGGGGGGGGCGCGCCCCGGGGGGGGGGGGGCGCCGGGGGCCCCCCCCCCCCCCCCCCGGACTCCCCTGCGCAGGCCCTAGCCCCGGCGGCCCGCCGGGTCGTGGGCGGTGTCCCGGTCGCCGTCCTGCCCGGCCGGGCCGGAGCCCGTGGCGGTGGGGGCCGGCGTCCGCGCCCGGTCCCCGTGGCCCGGCCACCAGGCCGCGTGGCCGATCAGCGCGGTGAGGCTGGGGGTGAAGAACATCGCCATGACGAACGCGGCGATCGCGATGCCGAAGGAGACGGCGAAACCCATCTCCGTGAGCAGCGCGTTGCCGGCCAGCATCATCGTGGCGAAGGTCGCCGCCAGGATGAAGCCCGCCGCCGCCACGGTGGGACCGGCGTGCCGGAGTGCCATGCCCGCCGCCTCGCGCGGCTCGCGGCCCTCGCGGGCCTCCTCGCGCAGCCGGGCGATCATGAGGATGTTGTAGTCCGTGCCGATCGCCACCACGAACAGGTACATGATCACCGGGAGCATGAACATCAGGCCCGAGTGCCCCTGCCCCTCCTGGAAGATCCACACCGTGGCACCGAGGGTGGCGCCGAAGCCCAGGCCCACCGAGGCCATCAGGTACCAGGGAGCGACCACGCTGCGCAGCAGCAGTCCCAGGATGACCATGATGAGGGCGGCGGCGACGGGGAACACCGTCCGGTAGTCGTGGTTGACCGCGGCGTCGATGTCCTTGAAGATCGAGGACATTCCGCCGACGAGGGCCTCGGTGCCGTCCGGCGCGGCGGAGTGGGCGACGTCGCGGACCCGGCCCACGGCGTCGATCGCCTTGTCCGTCGACGCCTCGTACTTGAGGGTGACGGTGAAGTCCGCGGTGGTGCCCTCCTTGTTGACCTGCGTCATCCGGGCGTCGGCGACGCCGTCCACGGCGCCGAGCTTGCGGGCGTAGGCGTCGAACGCGGACCTGTCCAGCGGCTTGCCGTCGGTGCTGGACAGATAGACGTCGGTGGGCGCGGCGGCGCCCGCCGAGTACGCCTTCTGCATCTCGTCCTGGACGACCATGGACTCCTTGGTCTTGGGCATGGAGCCCGAGGCCAGGTCGAAGGTGGCCTGGTAGCCGAACGTGCCGACCGACAGGGCCAGCAGGATGAGGCCGGACACCGCGGCGGTCAGTGCCGGGCGGCGCTGCACGCCCCGGCCGAGGGCGGCGAAGCGGGCGTTCTCCGGTTCCGTCCGCCAGGACTTCGAGGGCCAGAAGACCTTCGGTCCGATGAGCGAGACCACGGCCGGGATCAGGGTCAGGCCCGCGACCAGGGTGGCGGCGACCGCGATGGCCAGCGCCGGACCCATCTGCTTGAGGAATCCCAGGGTGGACAGCACGAGGGCGAGGAAGGCGATGATGACCGCTCCGGCCGCCGAGGCGATGGCCTCGCCGACCCGGCCGACCGCGTTGACCATCGCCTCCTTGGGCTCCTCGCCGGCGCGCAGGCATTCGCGGTAGCGGAAGATCAGGAACAGGAAGTAGTCCGTGCCGACGCCGAAGAGCACGACGATCAGGATGGACGAGATGGAACTGTTGGCCTGGAGGTCGAACAGCTTGGTGGCGTAGGCGATCAGCCCGTTGGCGACGGCGGACACCAGGCCGATGAGCACCAGGGGCAGGACGGCGAGGATCGGCGCCCGGAAGATGATCAGCAGGGTGACCAGGATGATCACGAAGGTGCCGATGCCGATCAGCGCCTGGCCGCGCTCGGAGGAGTCCTGCTGGTCGAGTGCCTGCGCGGCGGAGCCGCCGAGCTTCACCTCGAGATGCGTGCCCCGGGCCAGTTTCTTGACCTCGTCACGCAGCGTCTTGGCCGCGTCCGCCTGTTCGGGCTGACCGGCGTTCTTGCTGTCCATCTGCACCAGGGTCAGGGTGTACCTGCCGTCCTTGGACGGCTGGCCGGGGACGACCTTCTGCACCTGGTCGATGTGCTTCTGGCCCAGTTCCGAGGTGATCCGGGCGACGTCCTTCTGGTCGGCGGCGGTGAGCTTGCCGCCGTCGGTGCGCTGGTAGAGCGCGATCGCGGACGGGGTGAAGGCGCTGGGGAACGCCTTCTGCTGGATGCCCGCCGCTTTGATGGATTCGTAGCTCTTGGGCAGGAAACTGCTTTCGTCGCTGTTGGAGGGGAGTGTCGGAGCGGTGGCGACGATGGCCACCGCGGCGATCAGCCACGCCACGATCGTCCAGATGGGATGACGGACGACGGCGCTGCCTATTCGTCGGAACATGCGGAGGGTCCTCCTGGGAAGGAAGATCACCGCAGCCCGGGGAGCGGTCCCTGGCATCGGCGACCCCGACCGGCGCGCGTCCAACACACCGGTCGCATGGTTGTCTTGGCCTCACATCCTAGTGACCGTGGCCACAGGTTTTCTCGCGGCACGAGCAGCCCGGCCGGGTGCCCTCCGCGGGAAGCCGCCGCCGCCTAGAGCGAGATGTCGATCTCCTCGACGTCGGTGAACTCCACGAGCAGGCCCTGGGCGCGGCGGCCGCCGTCGCGGAAGTACGTCTCCCCCAGTCCCTGGGCGGCGATCTCCTTCAGCCGGGACTCGGTGGCGCCCTCGTCGCGGGCGGTGAACAGGCGGTCCGCCCAGCGGGGCGGCAGGGCCTGGGTGATGTGGCGCAGCCGGGGGTCGTCCGTGCTGCCGGGCGCGGCGGTGAAGCCGAAGCGGGCGCGCGCGGAGACGACGATGCCCTCCGCCGTGGCGGCCCGTTCCTTCGCCCGCGCGCGGACCTGGGGCTGCCACCGGCTCCTGACCTCGTGCTCCAGCCGTGCGGCCAGCTCCTTGCGGGGCCGCTTGAGCGTGCCGGCCAGGTACCGTTCCACCGTGCGCTGGGAGACGCCGAGCAGTTCGGCCGCCGGCCGTGTTCCCTTGAGCCGCTTGACCAGGTAGCGCATCTGCGCCTGCGCGGACTTGGGCACGGGACGGGTGAACGCCTGCTCCAGGGCCCGGTCCAGGCTCTCCCCCACGGTGTCCACGGGCTCCTCCTCTCCGCTCGCGCACGATGCCGGGGCCGCTTCCGGACTCACCGGTCAGCCTATGCGACGGCGGCGGCCGCGGTCGTGCGTCCGCCGTCACCGACCAGCCGGCTCGTCGTCCTCGTCCCCCGCGGGGACCGGCGCGGCCTGGTTCGGCGCGTGCGTGGCCGCGCGCACCTGCCGCGCGGGGCGGCGCAGCGGCTCGCCGGGCGCCCTGCGCGGGGTGGGCGGGAGACGGTGGCCGGGGTCAGGCGGGCGCCGCGGTGAGGGCGGCGGACTTCTCGCGGGCCTCGGCGATCACACGGGCGCCCCGGTCCGGTGCGGTGTCGAGCCGGACGAGGACGGCCGGGGCCGCGATCGCGGGGAGGAGGTGGTCGTACAGCGCCGCGACCCGCTCTTCCAGGTCGGCCCAGCCGGCCACGGCCTGCGAGACGAACTGCACGCCGATCCAGGCGCCGAGGAAGACCTGGGCGGTCTCCTCGGGCACGACGTGCGGGAGTACCTCGCCGCGCGCCTGGGCCTCCGTCAGGACGTCCGAGGTGAGACCGGCCCAGGCCGGCCAGGCGCTGCCGAGGACCTCGTGGCCGTCGAGGTCGGCGGAGAGCCGGACACCGGCGAGCAGCAGGGGTTCGCGGGGCAGGCGCCTGGCCAGGGTCATGCCCGCGTCCACCCACTCCTGGAGCTTCAGTTCCCGGGGCAGGTGGCAGTCGGTCCGCATCTGCTCCTGCAGGACGCCCCGGGCCAGGGCCGCCTTGGAGTCGAAGTGGAAGTACAGGGCGCCCTTGGTCACGCCGGCCCGGTTGAGGATCTCGGCGATGGTGGCGGCGGCGTAGCCGCGCTCCGCGAAGACGGCTGCGGCGGCTTCCAGCACGGCGCGGCGGGTCCGGACAGCTCGCTGCTGCTGAGCCATGGGCCCTCCACAAGCTGAAAATTAAACCAAAACCGGTCGTACCTTATCGCACGACCGGTCAACGGGCTTGTTGGGCACAGCGGTTGGAGCGGACCGGTGCCCGGGCGGCGGGGGGATCCGGTACCGGTCGTGCGCCCGGGGCGCGGCCGCCGTGCGCTGGGGAGGGTCCGGCGTGCGGGCGGTGCGCCGAGCCGCGTGACGGCGGGCGCGTCATCGTTGCGGACGACAGGTCCGCGGCCGACGGACCGCACGACAGGTCCGCGGCCGACGGACCGCCGCACGACGACGGGTGCCGTGCAGCGCGGCGCTGCACGGCACCCGTCGTGTCGTCCGTCCTCGCCGTTCGCGCGGCGCCCGGGCCGCTTCCTCCGGGCGCCTGGTGACGGGGGCCGTCAGCGGGTGGACAGCAGTCCTTCGCGAAGCCGCTTGAGGGTCCGGGACAGCAGGCGCGAGACGTGCATCTGGGAGACGCCGAGACGTTCGCCGATCTGCGCCTGGGTGAGCTCCTCCACGAAGCGCAGGTGCAGGATCAGCCGGTCGCGCTCGTCCAGTTCGGCGATCATCGGCGCCAGGGCGTGGAAGTCCTCCACCAGCTCCAGCGCCGCGTCCTGCGTCCCGATGAAGTCCTGCAGCGCGGTCTCGCCGTCCTCGCTGCCGCTGATCGCCGCGTCCAGGGAGGCGGAGTTGTAGCCGTTGGCCGCGAGCCGGGCCTCGATGACCTCCTCCTCGGAGAGGCACATCAGCTCGGACAGCTCCTTGACCGTGGGCGTACGCCCCAGCCGGCTGCGCAGTTCCTCGGTGGCGCGGGCCAGCTGCACACGGGCCTCCTGCAGCCGCCGCGGCACGTGCACGGCCCAGGAGGTGTCGCGGAAGAAGCGCTTGATCTCGCCCACGATGTAGGGCACGGCGAACGACGTGAACTCCACCTCGCGGGAGAGCTCGAACCGGTCGATCGCCTTGATCAGACCGATCATGCCGACCTGGACGATGTCCTCCATCTCCTCCGGACCCCGGCTGCGGAACCGGGCCGCGGCGAAGCGGACCAGGGACATGTTCATCTCGATCAGCGTGTTCCGGGCGTACTGGTACTCGGGCGTGCCCTCCTCCAGCACCGCCAGCTGGTCGAAGAACACCTTGGACAGCTCACGGGCGTCGCGGGGAGCCACGCTCGACGGGTCGGCGAGTTCGGGCAACTCGACCGGCGTCCGTGTCTCCTGGTCCGCCACGGTCAGCGTCGTCATGGTGTTCCCCTCCCGGATCAATTCACTTCACATGCGCTGTTGTCATCGACGAAACGCCGCCTACCCGGGTTGCCGGCATGCATGCCTGTTCTTTCCGGCCGAGAATCGGCGGCTGCCCGCCGCGGCCCGTACGGCGCCCCGGCGACATGGATGCGCCCGGAACGGGAATCCGGTCGGTCGAGCGACATCCGAAGAGAGCAACTCCGTGAAAAGCAGGGGCCGTTCGGCCCGGAGACCGTCTACGCCGGAGGGGTCATGACGAGTTACAGCAGTCCTTCTGCACCTTCCTCCCGTTCCCGCACCAACGGCCTGGCGATCGCCAGCCTGTGCTGCGGCATCGTGGGGCTTTTCCTCCTGAACATCGTCCTGGGCCCCCTGGCCATCGTCTTCGGCATCATCGCCCGGCGCCAGGCGACGGGCCAGAGCGGCACGGGGATGGCCAAGGCGGGCATCATCCTGGGCGCCGTGGACCTGGTGCTGTGGCTGGTGCTGGCCTCCGTCGCCGCGCACAACGGCGGGTTCGGCTGGTACGTGGGCGGCTGACACCGCCGCCGAGCACTCCTCGGGGTGCGGCCCACCGCGGGTGGGCCGCACCCCGCGTCTGTGCCGGGCCGCGGACAGGTGTCGGAACGGAAGGCGGGGGCATCGGCGTTGTATGGGCACACAGTCTTGGGCACTGCGCGGACGGTTCGAGGCCCGAAGGGCGGCCGACAGCACGGCGATGGCCGTGGCGGCCCGGGCGGGCTTCGCCGCCCGCGGACTGATCTACATCCTGGTAGGAGTCATCGCGCTGCAGATCGCCTTCGGCGGTGACGGCGGCGGCCGGCAGGCCGACCGCGGCGGCGCGCTCGGGGAACTCGCCGGCAAGCCGTTCGGGTCGGCGATGCTGTGGATCGTGGGGATCGCGCTCGCCGGGATGGCGCTGTGGCGGCTGTCCGAGGCGGTGTTCGGCGAGGCCGGCCCGGACGGTTCCAAGCTGCGCAAGCGGGCGGCCAACGCCGGCCGGTCGGTCTTCTACGGCTTCGTGTCGTACTCGGTCCTGTCGTACGCGGCCGGCAACCAGGGCAGCGGCAGCGGGTCTTCGGACAGGCAGACCGACGACGTCACCGCCATGGTGCTCAAGTGGCCCGGTGGGCAGTGGATCGTCGGGATCGCGGGGGCGGCCGTGGTGATCGCCGGGCTGTGGATCGCGGTGCGCGCGGCGCGGAAGAAGTTCCGCAAGCATCTGTGGACGACGGCCATGTCCCCGCGGACACGTCGACTCACCGACTTCTTCGGCGTGACGGGCGGCACGGCCCGCGGGATCGTGTTCGCCATGGCCGGTGTCTTCGCCCTCGTCGCGGCCGTCCAGCACCGGCCCGGCAAGGCCAAGGGCATGGACGACACCCTGCGCGCCTTCCGGGACCTGCCCGCCGGGCCCTGGCTGCTCGCGCTGATCGCGCTCGGCCTGGCGGCGTTCGGCGTCTTCTCCTGGTTCAGCGCACGCTGGCGCAAGGTCTGACGCCCCGGCTGCCGGACCCGGCGGGAGTCGCGCATCCAGCGCCGGCCCCGCGTCCCGCCGCCCCTCGCGTCCCGGCACGGGACGACGGCGGCGGGCCCCGGCGTTCCGGGCGCCGCCGCCGTCGCCGTCGTCCCGCAGGACTCTCCACCGGGCGGCGGCATCCTCGCGGCGATCCGGGGCAGCCTCCCGGTGAGGCCGACTCCGGCCGAGGACGGGCGAGCGTGGACGAGGGACGCGTGACGGACATGGGCGAACAGAGGGAACCGGACCGGCTGTCGGTCGGCCGCAGCACCGTCGACGGCGTCACCGTCGTCACGGTGAACGGCGAGGTGGACCACCACACCTCCGCCGTCCTCCGCGAGGCTCTCGTCCCTGAGGACCCGGATGCCGCGACGCGTACGGTCGCGGACTTCAGCGGGGCGGCGTTCATGGACTCCAGCGGCATCAACGTCCTCATCGCCGCCCGCCGGGCCCATGACCCGGCGGGCCGGCTGCGCCTGGCGGGCGTCCGCAGGCCGGTCCTGCGCACCCTGGAGATCGTCGGCCTGAGCAGCCTCCTGCCCTGCTACCCGAGCGTCCGCGACGCCCTGTCGGCCTGAGCCCCTGTCCTTCGGGTCACCCGGGACCCCAGGGGCGGCGCGGCGGCGCCCCGCGCCGTGCGGACAGGCCGTCAGCGCGGAGGGCGGCACAGCATCAACAGGTCCGCCGGGCGCACCCGCACCGTCACCGGCAGCGTGGCCTCCACCTCGCCGTCGGCGCCGCAGGGCACCGGCCGGTCGGCCTCGATGCGGACGCAGCGGCCGCGCAGCAGGCGCACTTCGGGGCGCCGCACGTGGGCGCCGGTCCTGAGGTCGTTCATGAGGGCGAAGAAGAGCCGGCGCGGCGCCTCGCGGATCATCACCACGTCCAGCATCCCGTCGTCGACGCGGGCGTCCGGGGCGATGAGCCGGCCGGAGCCGTAGTACGGGGAGTTGGCGGCGACGACGGTGTAGCCGCGCAGGGTGTGCTCCTCGCCGTCGACGGTCACGCGGTAGCCGGCCGGCCGCCAGGCGGCGACGGCGCGCAGGCCGCCCGCGTAGTAGGAGGCGGCGCCGCGCAGCAGCCGCGTGTTGTTCGCGTGCCGGTTGGCCACCGCGTCCACCCCGGCGTACACACTGCCGAGGACCACGGTGCGCGGGTGGCCGGCCGACTCCACCTCGACGGTGTCGACCGGCCGCGGCTCGGCGTGCAGCAGGATGCCGGCGAGCGCGGCCGGGTCGGCGGGGAGCCCGAGCGCGCGGGCGAAGTCGTTGCCGCGTCCGGCGGGTACGAGGCCCAGCACGGCGCCGGTGCCGCTGAGCGCCCCCGCGACGCCGCCCGCGATGCCGTCGCCGCCCACGGCCAGGACGGTCCGGCCGCGTGCGCCGGCCCGGCGGGCGATGTCCCGGGCGTGGGCGAGGCTGCGGCTGTACTCGGTCTCCAGTCCGGCGCCGGCCGCGCGGAGCAGCCGGGCCAGGTGGAGCAGGGCCGCCGCCCCGGTGGAGCCGCCGGCGGTGGGGTTGACGACGGCGGTGAACTGTCGCATCGGTGTGCCTCCGAGGCAGGCGGTCGGACGGTGGGTCAGTCGGTGGGCAGCAGGACGCCCGGGTTGAGGAGCCAGTCGGGGTCGAGGCGGCGCTTGACCGCGCGCAGGGCGGAGACGGCGAGCGGGCCGGCTTCGCGGACGTACCAGTCGCGGTGGTCGGTGCCGACCCCGTGGTGGTGGGAGATGGTGCCGCCGGCCGCCAGCACGGCCTCGGCGGCGGCGCGCTTGGCGGGCGCCCAGTGCGCCACCGGGTCCTCGCCCTGGGCGCTGACGACGGTGAAGTACAGCGAGGCCCCGTTCTCGTACACATGGCTGATGTGGCACATCACCAGCGGCGGGGTGCCGGCGTCGGTGAGGGTGTCGGTCAGGGCGGTGCGGACGGCCCGGTACAGGCCGGGGATCCGGGACCAGAAGGCCGCGGTCTCCAGCGTCTCGGCGAAGGCGCCCGCCTCGAGCAGGGCGTCGCGCAGGTAGGGGGCGGAGTAGCGGCCGCGGGCCCACTGTTCGCCCGGTTCCGGGCCGGCGGAGGCGCCGCCGCACTCCGTCAGGACGGCCGCCGCCCGCTCCCGGCGCCGTGCGGTGTCCTGGGCGGTGCCCTCGTACCCGGTGATCATGAGGCATCCGGCGTCGCTCCGCTCCCGCCCCGCGCCGATCGCGTCGGGCTGGGCGAGGCCGATGAGCGTCTCGGTCTCGTCGGACAGGCGCAGCACGGTCGGCCGGGGCCCGTCCTGGGCGAGCCTGCGCAGCGCGGCGGCCCCGTCGTCGAAGGAGCGGAACCGCCAGCCCTCGTACAGCCGCGTCTCGGGCAGCGGGCGCAGGCGCACCGTGACGGAGGTGATGACACCGAAGGCGCCCTCGGAGCCGAGGACCAGCTGGCGCAGGTCGGGGCCGGCGGCGGAGCGGGGGGCGCGGCCGGTCTCGATCACGCCCTCGGGGGTGGCCAGGGTCAGGGCGAGGACCATCTCGTCGAAGCGGCCGTATCCGGCGGACGCCTGGCCGCTGGAGCGGGCGGCGGCGAAACCGCCGATGGTGGCCCACTCGAAGGACTGCGGGAAGTGGCCGAGGGTGAAGCCGTGGGCGGCGAGCAGGCCCTCGGCCTCGGGGGCGCGCAGGCCGGGCTGGAGGACGGCGGTGCGCGAGACGGGGTCCAGGTCGAGCAGGCGGTTCATGCGGCGCAGGTCGAGGGTGACGAACGCGCTGCGCTGCGGGGCGAGTCCGCCGACGACCGAGGTGCCGCCGCCGAAGGGGACGACGGAGAGGCTGTGGGCGGCGCAGGCGCGCAGCACGGCGAGGACCTCGTCGTGGGAGCCGGGCAGGACGACCGCCTGCGGCACGTCCGTGAAGTCGCCGGCGCGCATGCGCAGCAGGTCGGGGGTGGACTTGCCGCGGGTGTGCCGGACGCGGCTCTCCGTGTCCGTGCGGACGTGTTCGTCGCCGCCGACGGCCTCGGCGAGGGCCCGCAGTGCGGCGGGGGCGACCGTGGCGGCGGGCAGGCGGACGTCCGCGAGAGCGGGGGCGGGCGCGGTGCGCGGCCTGACGCCGAGCAGGTCGCGCAGCAGCGCGGTCACCGCGCCGGGCAGGGGTGCCGCCTCGGCCGGGTCTCCCCAGCCGTTCCACAGCATGTCCATTGAACGGTCGTCCTCACAGGTCGGCTGGTCGGTGTGGTGGTGAGCCCCGGCTCGGCTGCCCTCCGGGTACGGGGCCGCCCCGGCCGGCCCTCCGGGCGTTACACTGTGACACATGACGCCTATTCGTCACAACGCTTCGGGCGCCGACCGCGTCCTCGACGCGGTGCGCGACTGCGTGCTGGCCGTCGGGGTGCGGCGCACCACCCTCGCGGACGTGGCCCGCCGCGCCGGTGTCTCCCGGATGACGCTGTACCGGCACTGGCCGGATCTGCGGACCCTGGTGGGCGATCTGATGACCCGTGAGTGGATCGACGTGGCCACCCGGGCCATGCCGGACCCGGCGCCCGGAACCAGCACGCGCTCCCGGATCGTGGACGGCCTGGTGGCGGGCGTGGAGGCGTTCCGGGCGCACCCCCTCTTCCGGAAGATCGTCGACGTGGATCCGGAACTGCTCCTGCCGTACGTGCTCGACCGGCGCGGCGCGAGCCAGGAGGCGCTGCTGGCGCTGCTGGCCGACGCCCTGCGCGAGGGGCACGCGGACGGGTCCGTGCGCAGCGGCCACACCGAGCGGCAGGCGCGCGCCCTGCTGCTGACCGTGCAGTCCTTCACCCTGTCCCTGCGCACGATGACCGACGAGGACGATCCGGAGCTGGACTCCGCGGCCTTCCTCGGCGAGTTGCGCACCCTCCTGGAGAGGACCCTGACGCCATGAGCGCCACCGAGGCCGCACCCGGCTCGTCCCTGAACGCACGCCGGCGCGGCCGGGAGCTGGCCGAGGCCGCGGACGGCCGGGTGGCCGACGTCCTGGTCGTCGGGCTCGGCGCCACGGGTGCCGGAGCCGCGCTGGACGCGGCGGCCCGCGGTCTGGACGTCGTCGCGGTCGATGCCCACGACCTCGCCTTCGGCACCTCCCGCTGGAGTTCGAAACTGATCCACGGCGGGCTGCGCTATCTGGCCGCCGCGCAGTTCGACGTGGCCCGCGAGAGCGCGGTCGAACGCGGGGTCCTGATGACCCGCACGGCCCCGCACCTGGTGGTCGCCCAGCCCTTCGTGCTGCCGTTGACCCCGCTGGTTTCCCGTGCGCAGGCGTCGCTGGCGTGGGCCGGGTTCCGGGCCGGGGACATGCTGCGGCTGGCCGCCCGGACCCCGCGGCAGGTGCTGCCCGCCCCGCGCCGGCTGTCGGCGACGGAGGCACGGCACCTGGCCCCCTCGGTCCGGGCGGCCGGGCTGCGCGGCGGCCTGCTCTCCTGGGACGGCAGGGTGGTCGACGACGCCCGCCTGGTGACCGCCCTGGCCCGGACGGCCGCCGCGCACGGCGCCCGGGTGCTGACCCGGACCCGGGCGCTGGAGCTGACCGGGACGGGCGCCCGGATCCGCGACGAACTCACCGGCGAGGAGGGCGAGATCAGGGCCCGCGCGGTGATCAACGCCACCGGGGTGTGGGCGGGCGGGCTGGCCCACGGCATCCGGATCCGGCCGTCCCGCGGCACCCACCTGGTCCTGCGCTCGCAGCGGCTCGGCGCGCTGCCGGCCGGCCTGCACGTCCCGGTGCCCGGCGAGACCAACCGGTTCGTGCTGGTCCTGCCGCAGGGCGACGGCCGGGTGTACGTCGGTCTCACCGACGAGCCCGTCGAAGGAGGGATCCCCGACGTCCCGGAGGTCCCCGAGACCGACATCGGCTTCCTCCTGGACGTGCTCGGCTCCGTCCTGGACACCCCGGTGCGCAGGACCGAGGTCGTCGGCGCCTTCGCCGGGCTGCGTCCGCTGCTGGACACCGCCGGGCACGGCGGCGGCGCGGCCCGCACCGCCGACGTCTCCCGCCGGCACGCGGTGCTGACCTCGCCCGACGGCGTCACCACGGTGGTCGGCGGCAAGCTCACCACGTACCGGCGGATGGCGCAGGACGCGGTGGACGCCGCGGTCCGGGCTCGGGGCCTGCGCGCGGGCCCCTCCCCCACCGCCGAGCTGCCCCTGGTCGGCGCCGCCGCCCCCGGACGGCTGCGGGCGCTGCCCGTCCCCGGCCGCCTGGTCCGCCGCTACGGCGCCGAGGCCGCGGCCGTCCACGCCCTCGCCGCCGAGGACCCCGCCCTGGCCGAACCGGTGTTGCCCGGTCACCCCGTCACCCTGGCCGAACTCCTCTGGGCGGTCCGGCACGAGGGCGCGCTCGACGCGTCGGACCTCCTGGACCGCCGCACCCGGATCGGCGTGGTGCCCGCGGACCGCGCCCGCGCGGTCCCCGCCGCACGGGAGATCCTTCAGCGTGCGGCGGCCCCGCGGTCCTGACCCGCCCGACGGGACCGGCTCGCCGAGCCCGGCTGTACCGGGTGGAGCCGGACGGGCAGGGGGGTGCGGTCGAGCGGGCGGTCCCGTGCCGACGGCTCGGCGGCGCCGGCTGACAGGCGGTCAGAGCAGGCGCCGGATGTCGCCCCGGACGCGGTAGAAGCCGCCCGCCGCCGGGTGCAGGGCGTCCACGACGTACCGTGCGCCGGGTTCCCGTATCGCACGGGGGAACTGCACGTTCCAGGAGGAGTTGTATCCCTCGGAGACGACGTGGACCCGCAGCCGGCCGCCTTCCCGGGTGCACTCGACCACCACCGCCCCGGCGGGGGCCTGGGCGACCGTGGCCACCGAGGTGACGGTCGTGGCCGGAGCGTACGTCGGCAGGGCGGCGGCGAGCTTGACGTCCCGCACCACCGGCACGGTGCCCTGCTGGGCGGCGGAGACGGCCGCCTCGCTCGCGTCGACGCAGACGAGGGAGCCGTCCGTGGTCACCAGGTAGAGGCGCTCGTCGTGGTACTGCATGGACAGCGCCGAACCGCTGCCCGTGCCGAGCTTCCACAGGCGCGTGCCGTCCCGGTCGAAGCAGTAGACGGAGGAGGCCGCGTCGCCGGCGAAGACGTACCGGCCGCCGGGCGAGGTGGCGCACGAGTACACGCTGCTGTCGCACGCGTACGTCGCCTCGACCGCGCCGGTGTCCTTCGACAGCCGCTGGACCACCCGGTGCGCGGTGCCCGCGTACACCGCGTCGTGCTCCTGCCAGCCGAACAGGACGCCGCCCCGGGTGCGGGTGTGCCACAGCTCCCGGCCGCCGTCCGGCGCGTAGGCGGTGACGCCCTGGTGGTGGCCGTGGTAGACGGCCCGGTCGTCGGCCCGGACCATCCAGGCGTGCTCGCCCTGGCTGCGGCGGGACCACTGGTGCTCGTCCTCGTGGTCGATGACGGTGAGCCTGCCCTCGCGGTCCGAGACGTCGAGGACGCCCTCGTGGATGTCCAGCCAGAAGATGTCGACGTCGGCCGCGATGTCGTAGGCGGCGAAGGGCAGCTTGGAGGAGAGGTCGTAGACCTTGCCGTCGTCGCAGCCGGCGTAGATCCAGAAGTCGTCGGCGACCAGGCACTTCACACCGTCCGGCAGACTGTACCGGGCCAGGACGGCGCCCTCGTGGTCCAGGGTGTAGACGTCCCCCGCCTGGTTGCCCACCCAGCAGTGCTCGTCGTCGACGTGGATGCCGAACGCGGCCGAGCCGGTGCGGAACCGCCACAGCACCGGCGCCACCGCCCGCGCCGTGGACGGCGCCGAGCTGACCTGGCGCCGGGTCACCGCGCGTGGGGCGCGCTGTCCCGGAACGGCCGGGGCGTATCCCTTGCGGACCTTCTCCCCCACCTTCTTCGCCGCAGCGGCCCGCGCCTTCTCCGCGGTCGGGAACGTCGTCGTCTGCGTCTGGCCGGCAGCCCCGATCCTGCCGTAGCGCACCGTCACCACCACGCCGTCGACGGTCACTTCATAGAACTTGTGCGCCCCGCCGCCCTCCTGCGACAGCTCCAGATACGTCGTCGACACCGTGGACGCCGTGGACATGGCAGACCCCTCCCCAGGGACGGACCTGCGGCCGTTCCAGCAGGTCCTGACTGCTCCTCACCGTAGGGGGACCCACTGACAACGGCCCTCCGGGACCGCGCGGTCCCGGCCTGCGGCGACGGCGGACGGACCCGCGGCCAGGGCGGGTCGCGGCAGCGCCGACCGCGCAGCACGACGACGTCTGAGCACCGCCGGCAAGGTGCTGCCGTGGCGCTCACGCCGGCGGTGTACGCCTCCCGCAGGAGCCCCACCGCGGTCAGCCGACCGGATCGGGTCGGCTACACGGCCTGGTCCGTCAGCTGCGGGTAGAGCGCCGCCAGGTCACCGGAGAGTGCCGCCTTGACGCGTCGGCTGAGGTCGTCCGCGAGCACCTCGTACGCCCCGGACTCGACGCCGTCCAGCGCGAGGGCGGCGACATCGCGCGGCGCGGACTTGGGCGCGTCGACGTGCGCGGCCATGTCGGTGTCGACGTAGCCGACGTGCAGCCCGGTGACGCCGATGCCGCGTGGCGCCAGTTCCAGCCGCAGGGAGTTGGTCTGGGACCACAGCGCCGCCTTGGTGGCGCTGTAGGAGCCCGCAAGGCCGACCCAGGAGAGCACGGAGTGCACGTTGAGGAGGTGCCCTCCGCCGTTGCGCTCGACGACCGGCACGAAGGCCCGGGTGACCAGGAGCGGGCCGTAGAAGTTGGTCTCGAACTCCCGGCGCACGTCCTCCAGCGGGGCGTCCAGGAAGGAGGTCGCGCCCAGCGAGACGCCGGCGTTGTTGACCACGACGGTGACGTCCCGCGCCCGCGCCGCCGCCTCCTCGACCGAGCGGGGGTCGGTGACCTCCAGGGCCAGGGGCACGGCGTCGGGGTGCGTCACGCTCCGCGGGTCGCGGGCCGTGGCGTACACCTTGGCGGCGCCGCGCGCGTACAGCTCCTCCACCAGTGCCTTGCCCAGGCCGCGGCTGCCGCCGGTGACCAGCGCGACGGAGTTCTTGATCGAGGTCATGTGCATCTCCCAGGGGAAACCGATCGGTTTACCACCACGGTAAACCGATCGGTTTCCGACCGCAAGGGCGGGCTGCCGGGATGCCCGGCCGGTGCGGCCGACGGGGCGGGGAACGGCCGAGCGCGCGGATTGCCGTTCCCCTCCCCCGCCGGCAGGCCCGCCGCCGGTCGCAGGCCGGGACGGCGCGCCGGCCGCGGGACCACGGCGCGGGCGGACCTCCCGCACGCGACCGGCTCGTTCGGACCCTCCGACGCCGAGCGCACCGGCGGCGCCGCAGTCCGGGGAGAACTCGAAGCGCGTCGCTGCGCCCGGCATCGCGTGGGGCCCGTCCGGCGGGACCCGGCCGGGTGAGGCGCGGCGCGGCGACCGCCCCTGCGGCACCGCCCCGGCCCGCCGGAACCGCAGGCGGAGCCGGGTGCGTGCGGCAATCGCCGCCGCCTATCCGGCGCACGCCGGGCCGCTCGGGGCCGCAGCGCGGCCCGGAGCGCCCGCTCCGGGACGAGCGTCTTCCGGTGCCCGAACGCCTGCGCCGAGGTGCGGTGGGGGCTCAGGGGGCTTCGATCCGCGCAGCCCCGAGGGGACGCGGCGCACGCTCCTCACCCCGCCCGCCGCGGCTCCCCCCGCACCGGCCGCCTGCCCCTTGCGGGCCGCCGGCGTGTGCCGATGCGCGGGTGCGCCCTCGCCTCCGGGATCCGACTTCGGCGGTCCGCCCGCGGCGCGGGCGTGCGCGGCGCCCTCCCCCGGCCGACCGTGGAGCGGCGTGGTACGGGGTGGGCGATGGTGCGACGCTGGGGGGAGAGGTGTCCGACGAGGGGACCTGGAGGGCCGATGGGGCGCGATGTCCCGGCGCTCGTCTTCACCCGCGAGGACCGCCGCCGGTACCGGATCAAGATGCAGTCGTGCCTGGACGCGCTGGCGCAGATGCTCCGCGAGGCGCGGTTCGAGTCGGAGCGGCCGCAGGTCGGCCTGGAGATAGAGCTGAACCTGGTCGACGAGGCCGCCGAACCGGCGATGCGCAACATCGACGTGCTGGAGGCGCTCTCCGACCCGGCGTGGTCCACCGAGCTGGGCCGGTTCAACCTGGAGATCAACGTTCCGCCGCGGCGGCTGACGGCCGGCGGCCCGGACGCCTGGGAGTCGGAGATCAGGGCAGCGCTGAACCACGCCGACGAGCGGGCCCGGTCGGTCGGTGCCCGTCTGATCATGGTCGGGATCCTGCCCACGCTGCGGCAGGAGGCGATCGGTGAGGGGGCGCTGTCGGAGAACCCCCGCTACCGGCTGCTGAACGACCAGGTCTTCGCGGCCCGGGGCGAGGACCTGCGGATCGAGATCGACGGCGTCGACCGGCTGCGGACCTACGCGGACACCATCACCCCGGAGGCCGCGTGCACGAGCACGCAGTTCCATCTGCAGGTGTCTCCGGAGGAGTTCGCCGCCTACTGGAACGCGGCGCAGGCGATCGCCGGGGTCCAGGTCGCGCTCGCGGCCAACTCCCCGTTCCTGTTCGGCAAGGAGCTGTGGCACGAGACCCGGATCCCGCTGTTCGAGCAGGCCACCGACACCCGCCCGGAGGAGATCAAGGTGCAGGGGGTGCGGCCCCGGGTCTGGTTCGGGGAGCGGTGGATCACCAGCGTCTTCGACCTGTTCGAGGAGAATCTGCGCTACTTCCCGGCCCTCCTGCCGCTGTGCGACGCGCAGGACCCGGCGGAGACGCTCGACAGCGGCGACATCCCCGAACTGGGCGAACTGACCCTGCACAACGGCACGATCTACCGCTGGAACCGGCCCGTCTACGCCGTCTCCCGCGACCGGCCGCACATCCGGGTGGAGAACCGGGTGCTGCCGGCGGGCCCGACCGTGGCCGACACCCTCGCCAACGGCGCTTTCTACTACGGGCTCACCCGCGCCCTGGTCGAGGAGGACCGGCCGGTGTGGTCGCGGATGTCCTTCTCGGCCGCCGAGGAGAACCTGCACGCCGCCGCCCGGCACGGCATCGACGCCCTGCTGTACTGGCCCGGGATGGGCGAGGTACCGGTGCCGGAACTGGTCCTGCGGCGACTGCTGCCGCTCGCGCACCGCGGGCTGGAGCGCTCGGGGATGGACGAGGCGTGGCGGGAACCGCTGCTCGGCATCATCGAGCAGCGCTGCGTGACGGCGCGGAACGGCGCGGTGTGGCAGAAGGAGATGGTCCGCCACCTGGCCGACACCGAGCATGCCGGCCGGCACGAGGCGTTGCGGCGGATGACGCAGCTGTACATCGACTACATGCACCTCAACGCCCCGGTGCACACCTGGCCGGTCGACTGACGCACCGCGACGGCGGAGACAGCTCCTACCACGCCGACGGTGACGCACGGCGACGGCGGAAGCGCGCGCCGCGTCGAAGGCGAAGCACCGCGACGGCGGAGGCAGCGCGCACGGCGCCGGCGTCGCCACGGCACGGCGGCGAGGCGGCCCGCCGCCTCCGCACGGATGCACGGACGCAGCGCGGCGCGGCCGCGAGGGCGGCCCGCACGGCGCGGGCCACGGGGCCGGGCGCCCAGGGGGCGTCCGGTCAGCCGGGGCCGCGGCGTCCGACGCAGCGCCGCGCCGCGTCGCGTCGCGTCGCGTCGCGCGAGCATCCGCGCACGCCCGGTACGGGCGAGCCGATCCGGGCGGAACCGCTAGGCCGGTGGGCCGGCGGGCCGTTCCAGGCTCGTCGCGGGACAGGCCGCCGCGTCCGGCAGGTGGACCTTCGCCCACCCCGCCAGTTCCCGCAGTGCGGGCTCCAGGGCCGCGCCGGCCTCGGTCAGCCGGTAGGACACGCGCAGGGGCGGCCCCTCGTCCACCTCGCGCAGGACGAGACCGGCCGCGCCGAGTTCCGCGAGCCGGTCGGACAGCATGCGTTCGCTGATGCCGGGGATGGCCCGCCGCAGGTCGGCGAAGTAGGCCGGCTGCTCCACCAGGACGGACACGATCGGACCGCTCCAGCGTTTGCCGAGCAGCTGGAAGACGCGGGTGATCCCGTCGTCCACCCGCTTGCACGCCGCGCTGTCGTGGTTCTCGTACGCCGCCATGATCCCAGAGTACTACCCCGACGTAGGGGGGTGAGAAAAAGTAAGTCCCTGTGCTAGAAATAGCTCCATACGAAACATGAGCCGGACGTGCCGTCGCGTCCTGCCGCCCCGAACTCTCCTGGAGACACCCATGGCGACCCTGCTGCACATCGACTCGTCCGTGTTCCCGACCGAGGCGTCGGCCTCCCGCGCCGTGACGGAGACCTTCCGCAGGCACTGGGAGGAGCAGCACCCGCACGGCACGGTGATCTACCGCGACCTGGCGGCGCAGCCCGTCGCGCACATCACCGCCGAGGCGCACCTCGCCGGCTTCACCGACCCGGCCGGCCACACCCCCGCGCAGGCCGCCGCCTTCGCCGAGCGGCTGGAACTGATCGAGGAGCTGGAGCGGGCCGACGCCGTCCTGATCGGCGCCCCGATGTACAACTACTCGATCCCGTCGACCCTCAAGGCCTGGCTGGACAACGTGATCCTCATGGGCCGCACCGCGGGCGAGAACCCCTCGGCCAAGGGCACCCCGGTGACCGTCGTCGCCAGCCGGGGCGGCTCCTACGCGCCGGGCACCCCGCGCGAGCCGTACGAGTACGTGCAGACCTACCTCCAGGCCGTCCTCGCCGACGGCCTCGGCCTGGACGTGCACTTCATCGTCCCGGAGCTGACGATGGCCCCGAAGAACCCGGCGATGGCCGAGCTGGTCCCGCTGTACGAGGCCTCCCGGGACCGGGCCTTCGAGGACGCCGCCGCCCGGGCGAAGCAGCTCGCGGAGCGCCTCGCGGCCTGAGCGGCCCCCCGGTCCGGGCGCCGGAGGACCGCCCGCCCGGCCGGCCGGCCCCGGACCCTCGAGCGCCGTGCCGCGCCCAGGCCGCCGGACCGGCACCGGCCGAGCGGGCGCGGCAGCCCGGGCCGACGGGCGGCCGGCGGGACCGCGTGCCCCCGGGCTCAGGTCAGGGCGATGACCAGCGGAACACCCCGGCACGGCACCAGCCGCAGGCCGCCGTGCGTCGCGGGGCGCCCCTCGGCGAGGAGCCTCCCGAAGTCCGGGCCCCTGGTGAGGGAACCGGCCAGGTGGGCGGGGTCGGTGGAGGCGGCGACCCGGCCCCGGGCGTTGACCAGGCGGGCGGGGCGGGCCAGCCGCCGCAGCAGCGGCAGCACGGCCGCCTCGAAGTGCCGCAGGTACACGTCGGCGGCGGCCACCCCGGCGAACCGCCCCTGGACAACGACCGGTTCGGACAGGGTGAGGCTGTACTCGTCGGAGCACAGGTAGTCCACGTACGGCCCGGCGACGGCCCGGCGGCCGGTGTCGCGGGGCAGCGCGAACCAGTCCCAGTGCGTGTAGTCGCAGTACGCCGAGCGCCCGGGGTCGAGGTCGAGCAGGAGCGGGCGTACGTCACCGCGGGCGCCCCGCTGCCACCATTCCAGGCAGACCGGTACGTCGGTCAGCAGGCCGGGGGCCGCGACGAAGCCGGCGCCGGAGACGAGTTCCCCGCGGCCCAGCCGGAGATGCAGTCCGGGGCGCAGGGCGGCGAGGTCGGCGCTGACGGGCGGGCGGCCCTCGGCGGCCACCCGGTGCAGCAGGGCGGCCGTCTCGGCGCGGGTGGCGGCCACCGTCTCGAAGACGGCCTCCAGCGCGCCGCCCACCTGTGCCGCCACCCACGTCTCCGTGTCCGTGGCCGGCGCGGCCAGTCCGGGGCTCCAGCCCATGATGTCCTCCAGCGGACGGCGACCGGACGCGGCGCGGTCAGAGCGTGAGACGGACGGCGACGAGCCGCGCCGCCGATTCCGTGACGCACCGCTCGGCCAGCGTGCCGGCCGTTTCACGGGCCCCATCCTGCACCGCCGAGACGAGGGAGCGGTGACGCTCCGCAACTTCTTCACGATATGGGTCGTCGGCGAGGACGAGGCACAGCAGGGCTCCGACCTCGCTCTGCAGGGCGACCTGCTCGCGGGTGAGGCGGGCGGACTGGGCGGCGGCGGCGAGCTCGACGTGGAAGCGGCCGTACAGCCGGCTGCGGGCCGGGGCCTCCTCGGCGGCGGCCAGCTCCCCGGCGGTCCTGCGCAGCGGGTGGAGGTCCGCGGGCTCGGTGCGCTGGGCGGCGAGGCGGGCGGCGGCCCCGGACAGGGCGGCCCAGTGGTCGCCGAGGTCGCGCAGTTCCTCGGTGCTCCAGCCGCGCAGCCGCGTACGGAGGCGGTCGTCGGCGGGGACCTCGGGCAGGGAGACGAAACTGCCGCCTCCGCGGCCCCGGCGGGTGACGACCAGTCCTTGCTGCCGCAGGGCCATGAGCGCCTCGCGCAGGGTGACGGTGGAGACGCCGAGCTGGCCGGCGAGTTCGCTCTCGCCGGGGAGCTGCTCCCCCTCCGCGAGGAGACCGAGCTCTATGGCGTCGCCGATGCGGCGGACGACGGCGTCCACGCGGGCCCGGTTGTCCACCGGGCTGAAGACGGCCCTGCGGGCGCCTCCGCCGCTCTCGTGCTGCCTCACGGTCACCACCTCGTGCGTTGACTGAAGCTTTACCCTAAGGGCCTCTTGAGCTTTGAACTATGACTTCATATGTTTGCGGTCAACGTCCAGCCCGCCAGAAAGGTTCCCCTATGGAGGGAATTGCGATCCGGCTGCAGAACCTGAGCAAGTCGTTCGGCGAGACGACCGCCGTGGACGGGATCGACCTGGAGATACGGGACGGGGAGTTCTTCTCGGTGCTCGGCCCGTCCGGCTCCGGGAAGACGACCGTCCTGCGGCTCGTCGCGGGGTTCGAGACACCCGACCGGGGCCGGATCGAACTCGCCGGGCAGGAGGTCACCGGCCTCCCGCCGTATCAGCGGGACGTGCACACCGTCTTCCAGGACTACGCCCTCTTCCCGCACATGACGGTCGAGCAGAACGTCGCCTACGGCCTGAAGGTCCGCAAGGTGCCGAAGGCCGAACGGCTCGTCCGCGCCCGCAAGGCGCTCGCCGAGGTCCGCCTCGAAGGCTACGGCCAGCGGCGCCCCGCCCAGCTCTCGGGCGGGCAGCGCCAGCGCGTCGCCCTCGCCCGCGCGCTGGTCGGCCGCCCCCGGGTGCTGCTGCTGGACGAGCCGCTCGGCGCCCTCGACCTCAAGCTGCGCCAGCAGATGCAGGTCGAACTCAAGGCGCTGCAGCGGGAGGTGGGCATCACCTTCGTCCTCGTCACCCACGACCAGGAGGAGGCCCTGACGATGAGCGACCGCATCGCCGTGTTCGACCGGGGCCGCATCGCGCAGGCCGGCACTCCCGCGGAGATCTACGAACGGCCGGCGTCCGCCTTCGTCGCGTCCTTCGTCGGCGCCTCCAACCTCCTCGACGGCGAGACGGCCCACCGGATGACCGGCTCGCCGGGCACGTACAACATCCGCCCGGAGAAGATCCGGGTCCTGAAGGAGTCGGCCGAGGCGGACGAGCCGGAGCACGCCACCGCCACCGGTACCGTCGCCGAGGTCGTCTACCTCGGCGACGCCACCCGCTTCCTGGTCGACCTGGACGGCGGCGGCCGGCTCACCGCCCTGCAGCAGAACCTCGCCACCTCCTCCGCGGACGTCGCCGCCTACCGCGGCGCCCGGGTCCGCCTCCGGTGGCACCGCCGGCACGCCGTCCGGCTCCCCTCCTGACCAGCCCCCTCCCCATGGAGTACGCCGTGCGCCTCACCCGTCCCCTGCGCGCCGCCGTCTGCGCCGCCGCCCTGCTGCTCGCCGCCGCCTGCGGCTCCTCCGGCTCCTCCGACTCGTCCCCCGCCGGCCTCAATCCGCCCTCACTGAAACCGCCGGCGAAACTCGGCAAGCCGGAGGGCCAGGTCAATCTGATCGCCTGGGCCGGCTACGTCGAGGACGGCTCCAACGACCCGAAGGCGGACTGGGTCAGCGGCTTCGAGAAGCGCACGGGGTGCCAGGTCCACGCCAAAGTCGCCGCCAGCTCGGACGAGATGGTCAAACTGATGAAGACCGGGGAGTACGACGCCGTCTCCGCCTCCGGCGACGCCTCCCTGCGTCTGATCGCCTCCGGTGACGCGGCCCCCGTCAACACCGCACTCGTCCCCCACTACAAGGAGGTCTTCAGCGGGCTGAAGAACGGCGCCTGGAACTCCGTCCGGGGACAGATGTACGGCATCCCCCACGGCCGGGGCGCCAACCTGCTGATGTACAACACGCAGAAGGTGAAGCCCGCGCCCACCTCCTGGTCGGCCGTCTTCGACGAGGCACCGGCCCACAAGGGGCACGTCACCGCCTACGACTCGCCGATCTACATCGCCGACGCCGCCCTGTACCTGAAGGCCACCCGGCCCGAGCTGAAGATCGAGGACCCGTACGCGCTCGACCGGAAGCAGTTCGACGCGGCCGTCGCACTGCTGAAGCGGCAGAACGCGAACGTCGGCGAGTACTGGAGCGACTACCTGAAGGAGGTCTCCGCCTTCAAGAGCGGCGACTCGGTGATCGGCACCACCTGGCAGGTGATCGCCAACCTCGCCGCCTCCGAGGGCGCGAAGGTCAGGGCGCTGGTCCCGAAGGAGGGGTCGACCGGCTGGTCCGACACCTGGATGGTCTCGGCGAAGGCCGCACACCCCAACTGCACCTACAAGTGGCTGGACTGGATCGTCTCGCCCGAGGTCAACGCCCAGGTCGCCGAGTACTTCGGCGAGGCCCCGGCCAACTCCCGGGCGTGCGCCGAGACCAGCGACAAGAACTTCTGCACGGTCTACCACGCCGCCGACGAGGAGTACTGGAAGAAGATCGCGTTCTGGAACACGCCCATCGAGCAGTGCCTGGACGGCCGCCGGGACGTGCGGTGCGTGCCGTACGCCCAGTGGGTGCAGGCCTGGACCGAGATCAAGGGCTGAACCGTGACGACCGAAGCGACGACCGCCGCCGGCCGGGGAACCGTCCGGCGGCTCGCGGGAACCCTGCACCGCAGGCCCCGGCTGCGCCTCGCCCTCCTGCTCACCGCCCCCATGCTGTGGCTGGCCGTCGTCTACCTCGGCTCGCTGGCCGTGCTGTTCCTCTCCGCCTTCTGGACGACGGACTCCTTCACCTCCCGGGTGGTGAAGGTCTGGTCGACGGACAACTTCCACCAGCTGTTCACCACACCGGTGTTCCGGCAGGTCGTCCTGCGCAGCGTCGGGGTGGCCCTCACGGTGACCGTGCTGTGCGCGGTGATCGCCTTCCCGGTCGCCTTCTGCACCGCGCGCGTGGCCCGGCCGCGCCTGCGTCCGCTGCTCGTCGTGGCCATCCTCACCCCGCTGTGGGCGAGTTACCTGGTGAAGGTCTACGCCTGGCGGCTCATCCTGTCCGAGGGCGGCCTCGCCGACTGGATGCTCGCGCCGTTCGGTCTGAGCGGTCCCGGCTACGGGCTGCCGGCCACCGTCCTCACCCTCACATACCTGTGGCTGCCGTACATGATCCTGCCGGTCCACACGGCCCTCGAACAGCTTCCGGACGGCCTGCTCGACGCGTCGGCCGACCTGGGCGCGCGGGCCGGCCGGACCTTCCGCTCGGTGGTGCTGCCGATGGTGCTGCCGTCGCTCGCCGCCGGGTCCGTGTTCACCTTCTCGCTCAGCCTCGGCGACTACATCACCGTGCAGATCGTCGGCGGGAAGACCCAGCTCATCGGCAACCTCGTGTACTTCAACATCGAACTGAACCTGCCCATGGCCGCCGCCCTCGGCACCGTGCCCGTGGCCGTGATCGTCCTGTACCTGCTGGCGATCCGCCGCACCGGCGCCCTGAACAGCCTGTAGCCCCGGCCGTGACGGCCCCGTACGCCTTCGGGAGGAGCGCCATGCATCTCAGCCGTACCGCGCGCATCGCCCTGCGCACCGGCGCAGGGCTCGGTTTCGCGGTGATCTACGCCCCGCTGCTGCTCGTCCTCGTCAACTCCCTGAACCCCGACCGCAGCGCGGGCTGGCCGCCACCGGGGCTGACCGGGCACTGGTGGTCGGTGGCCGTCCGCAACCCCGGTGCCCGCGAGGCGCTGTGGGTCTCGGTGAAGGCGGGGCTCGGGGCCACCGCCGTCGCCCTGGTGCTCGGCACGCTCATCGCGTTCGCGGTGGCCCGGCACCGCTTCTTCGGCCGGGACGCGGTGTCGTTCGTCGTCGTCCTGCCGATCGCGCTGCCCGGCATCGTCACGGGCATCGCCCTCAACTCGGCCTTCGGCACGGTGCTGGCACCGCTCGGCGTGGGCCTCGGACTGTTCACCGTGATCGTCGGGCACGCCACGTTCTGCATCGTCGTGGTCTTCAACAACGTGGCGGCCCGGCTGCGCCGTACGGCCGCCTCGTACGAGGAGGCGGCCATGGACCTCGGCGCGACCGCCTTCCGCGCGTTCGCCGACGTCACCTTCCCGCTGGTCCGCTCAGCGCTGCTGGCCGGCGCCCTGCTCGCCTTCGCCCTGTCCTTCGACGAGATCGTGGTCACCACATTCACGGCGGGGCCCGGCATCCAGACGCTCCCGCTCTGGATCTACGACAACATGACCCGTCCCCAGCAGGCCCCCGTGGTGAACGTCGTCGCCGCCGTCCTGGTCCTGCTGTCGGTGATCCCGATTTACGCCGCCCAGCGGCTCTCCGCGGACACGGCGACCTCCAGCCGCGTCTGAACGGCGGGCGCCGTCCGTTTCCTGCGACCGCACCCGGGCAGCCGCACCCGGACACCACCCGTACCCGGACAGGGGGGAGCACATGAGCACACAGCCGACCGCCGGCCCGGCGGCGACACTGCGGGCGGCCTACGAAGCCGCGTCGGCGGTGGTCGCCGGTCTCGGCGACGACGAGTCGTGGCTGCCGACCGGCTGCACCGGCTGGGCGGTGCGCGACCTCGTCTTCCACTGCCTCCAGGACGCCCAGCGCGGTCTGGTGGCCCTGCACACGCCCGCGGACGGGCCCGCCGACCGGGACGCGGTGACGTACTGGCAGGACTGGCGGCCCGGCACCGCCGGGGCGGCGAACGGCCGGCGCTGGGCGCGGGTCAACGGCAGCATGTTCCTCGACTTCGGCCAGTTGCGCGCGCTGTACCTGGAGACGCTCGCGGCGGCCGCGCACGCGGCGGCCGCCGCCCGGCCCGGGCTGCGTGTGGCCACGCAGGGGCACGTGCTGACGGCCGGCGACCTGATCACCACCCTCGCGGTCGAGGCGACCGTCCACCATCTCGACCTGACCGTCCACCTCCCGCATGCGCCCGGCCCCTCGCGCGAGGGTCTGGCCGCGGTGCGCGCCACCCTGGACGCCCTGCTCGGCCGGCCCGCCCTCCCGCAGTGGAACGACCTGCACTACGCACGCGTGGCCACCGGGCGCGCCGCGCTCACCGGCGCCGAGCGCGCCGCCCTCGGCGCCGCGGCGGAGCGGTTCCCTCTGTTCGGCTGACGGGGTGTCGCCCGGCTCCCGGCCGCACCGCCAACACGGGGACACAGGGCGGCGCCACCAGCGCGGTGCGGGGCCGGGCGCCCGGGTCGATGGAACCCTGCGCCCATGAACAACCCTCCCAGCGTCTCCAGTTATGTCGACCGGGTCACCGCCGGCCCGGGCGGCGCCATGACCGACGAGGTCGGCGTCATCACGGGCGATCTCACCGTCGCGACCATCCTGGGGTCCGACGGGCACAGCGTGCGCGTCGCCGTCCAGCAGTCCGGCAGCGACACCTGGTACACGCTCGCCGGCAGCCCCGCCCCCGTGCCCGACGGGCAACTCGCGGCCTACCACCGGGACCTGCTGGGCCGGATCCGCCGCGGCGGCGGCACCCGCGCCACCTGACCGGGCGGCCACGGCGCGCGCACCGCCCGCACCGGGAGTTTCGGCGCGGGCCGCCGGGGAAACCGGTGCGCGTGGTGGCGTACGAGCCGGAGCAGCGTGTGCGCGTGCCCGCACTGCGCGCCGGCTGGCTGACCCAGACGTTCCTGCACTGGGCGTACCCCCCGGAGCGGGTGCAGCGCCTGCTGCCGGAGGGCCTCGCCGTGGACACGCTGGACGGGGCGGCGTGGGTGAGCCTCACCCCGTTCGTCATGGCCGGTGTGCGCCCGCCCGGGTCCCCCGCCGCCCTGCCGTCCTTCGCGGAGACCAACCTGCGGACCTACGTCCGTGACCGGGACGGCCGGGACGGGCTGTGGTTCCTGTCCCTGGAGGTGGCGTGCCCCGCGATGCTCGCGGCCCGCGGGCTGGGGGTGCCGTACCGCCTGGGCCGCCTGGCCGTGTCCCGGCACGAGGCCTCCGTCCTCTACACGGGCGTCCGGCGGCGCGGCGGGCCCGGGTACCAGGTGTCCGTCCGGCCGGGCGGACCTCTGCGGCCCGGCCCCCTGGACGTGTGGCTGACGTCCCGGTGGCGGGCCTACAGCAGGCGGTTCGGCGTCCTGTGGGAGACACCTGTCGAGCACGAACCCTGGCGGCTGCGCGGGGCGCGCCTCGACCGTGCCGAGGAGACGCTCACCCGGGCGGCGGGCCTGCCGCCGCCGGACGCGGAGCCGGTCGTGCACTTCTCGGACGGGGTGCGCGGAGTCCGGCTGGGCGTACCGCGCCCGCTGCGGCCGGGACGCGGCCGGGGAGGGGAAGACGGCCCGCCGCGATGACGACTTCGCGCACGCGCACCGCGCCCGGGCGGCGCGGACGACCGGCGGGAGACCGGCCCGGTCAGCGCGGTGTCCGGCCCCCTGCCCGGTGCGGTCCCGCCGTGTCCGCCCGCCGGAACAGGCCGCAGAGCGACAAGGCCGGGAGGAGGACCGCGGCTCCGCGGGCGAGGCCGATCAGTCACGCGGAGAGCACGGCCGGCCGGGAGGCCGCCTCGCCGTCGCCAGCCGGGCGGAGGTCCACACCGGTGCGGGTGCGTCCTCGCGGGCCGCGTCCTGCGCACAGGCGGACCGCCGCCGGACGGGCGCGGGGCGAGCGCGGACATTTGTGCGGGCCAGCCGGTGATCACGGCCGTCGGCGCGCCCGGCCGGCACCCGGCCGGAGGCCACCGCGCACGCGACGGCACCGAGGAAGGACGGGGGTGACCGGCGAGGAGATAGCGCGAGGGCGCTCCCCGGTGCCGGAGGTCCACGGCCGTGGTCCGCCGCCGCTTCCTGACGCCGGCCCACGGCCTCCAGCGGGGTACCCCCTCGGCGCCGCCGCGAACATGCCCGGCGGCCCGGAAGTGATTCCGCCGCCCCGGCCCGCCCGGGCCGCCCCCGAGCCGGTGACCGGTTCAGCCGGTGGCGCGGCGGCGGGCGTACGCCTCTGTCGTGATCTTCATGCGGGGGTCGGCCGGGCCGCACTCCAGCATGGTGGCGGCCGGCCGGACGTCACCGAAACAGCGGCGCAGCACCGGTCTGCAGGACTCGAAGTCGGCGCGGTCGGGCAGCAGGTAGCGCACGCGCACCTCGTCGGCGATCGGCGAAGGTGCACCCCGCCTCGGCCAGCGCCGCCGCGATGGTGCGCAGGCACTGCCCGAGATCGTCATGGTGGCGTAGTCGAAACCGGTCGTAGGGGACACAGGCACCGAGTCCCCGTCGACCACGGCACGGGCGTAACCGATCTGCTAGGCCGTCGCGCGCTGCCCGCTCTGCCGGGGGGACGGTTCGGAGCGGAGGGCCTCGTCCTGGACGAGCAGGGAGAGGAGCGCGGCCACCGTCAGACCCATGCCGGCCTCCGCGGGGTGGCGCAGCACCTTGCTCGGGTCGATCCGGTAGGTGTTGGTCCGCCCCTCCCGGGTGTGGGAGAGGTATCCGTCCTGCTCCAGGTCGGCGATGATCTTCTGCACCGCGCGCTCGGTGAGCCGGCAGTGCGCGGCGATGTCACGGATACGCGCGTTGTGGTCGTCCGCGATGGCCGCCAGTACGCGGGCGTGGTTCGTCAGGAACGTCCATCCCCTGTGTGGCTCGGGCACTCCATCCATGCCCCGAGTCTACGTCCCGGCTTTCACGCATCCAAAAACACGTACTACATTTCATGCATCCGTTGACGTGTTTCCGGCTTCCGGGGCAACGTGGAGGAGCACCTCGGCGATCGATGAGGGAGTCAGCCGTGTACGAGCCTGCCCGCACCGCACCGTCCCTGCCGGCGCCGGACTTCCCGCGGCTCGCAACGCCGGGACGCGAGGGCCTGGCCGGCGGGCTGTCGGTCTCCTGGGCGCCGGACGGCAGCCGCGTCCGCGTGCGCGTCCGGGGCGACCTCGACCTGGACTCCGGCCGCCGGCTCCGCCAGGGCCTCGACGAAGCGCTCGCCCATGCGACCGGCGGCCTGGACCTGGACCTGAGCGGCGTCGGCTTCTGCGACTGCGCCGGCCTCAACGTGCTGCTGGAGCTCCGGCACCGAGCGCTCGGCCAGGGCAAGACCCTGGTCGTCCGCGCCGGCGCCCCCGCCGTCGACAGGCTCCTGCGTCTGGTCGGGGCCGATGAGCTGTTCGCCTCCCCGCAGGAGCAGGAGACGCGGTCACCCCGTCCGGTGGCCGCCGCTTCCCCGGAGGCCGGAGCGTCGGGCGCCCCAGCGTCACCGGGCGCCGGGTCTGCGCCGACCCGGCCGCACCGCGCCGGGAGGCGCGAGGCCTGCCGGTCCTGAGCGCCGGTCCGGGCCTCGGGTACGGGCGCAGCCACCCTTCAGACGGCCTGCTGGGAGGCGGCGGCGTCGGGGTGCAGGTCGTCGAGGGTGAGCGGGTGCGCGGGAGCGTCGGGCAGCACGATCCGCCGGGTGGTGTGCAGGCCGGGGCCGACGTGGAGGAGTTCGCCGGGCTCCAGGGGGCGCCAGTGCGGGTTGTCGTCCATGCGTTCGCTGGCGACGACGACGGCGGGGTGGTCGGCCAGGCCGGCGGAATGGATGCGCATGCGGCCGTGACTGCCGCTGTGGTCCAGGTGCCGGGTGCCGTGCGGGCCGCCGGCGGGCCGCTCCAGGACGTACAGCGCGTGGGTGTCCGGATAGCGCAGCGCCCACAGCTCGCCGGGGGTGACGAGGATCAGGTTGAGGGCGTACAGGGGCAGGTTGCGGGCGATCCAGCGAGCGGCGTGCTCGATGCCGGCGGTGACGTCGCCGCCGTGCTCGCGGGTCTGCCGGGTGATGAGGGCGAAGAACCGCTCGGAGTCGGTGTCGCCCTGGACCAGCGCCCGGTCCTCGCCCAGCCGGTCGTCGAGCCGGCCGAGGCCCTCGACGACCCCGTTGTGCGCGAACAGGCGCCCGTCCTGCTGGAAGGGGTGGGTGTTGCGGGGGTCGAGGCCGCCGGTGGAGGCGAAGCGCACGTGGGCGAGGAAGGTGGCGGACTCCACCTGCCGGGCGTCCTGGGCGAAGGCGCGGTCCCGGTAGGCGGCGATCGGCGACTTGTCGACGTGCGGGGCGCCGGCGGCGGTGAAGTACCCGAGGCCGGTGCCGTCGGGGTCGCGGTGGCTCTGCCGGCGGAGGCTGTCGGGCGCGTCGAGGAGCCAGAAGGTGGCGCGGGTGCGCCGCGGCGCACTGCTCAGCCCGAACAGACGGCACACGGGAGTCCTCCATGACGGTCGGCCGGACGGCGGGGCGGTCGGACGGCGGGGCGGTCGGACGGCGGGGCGGTGGGCCGGTCGCGGTGTGAGGGCGGCAGGGTGGCCGGACGGCGGGGCGGTGTGAGGGCGGCAGGGTGGCCGGCGGCCCGGTGCGCCTGCGGTCAGCGGCGGCCCGGGCGGCCGGAGTTCTTGGTCTCCGCGCCGTGGGCGAAGCCGCCCTCCGCGGCGTCGCGCTGCGGTTCGTGCTGCTTGTCCAGCCGGGGCAGGACGCGCCGCAGATCCTCCAGGAGCAGGTCGGCCAGGTCGTGGCTGAAGCCGTTGCGGACCACGACGCGCAGGACGGCGAGGTCGGTGCGGTTCTCCGGGAAGGTGTAGGCCGGAACCAGCCAGCCGCGTTCGCGCAGCGCGGCCGACACGTCGAAGACGCTGAAGCGGTCGATGCCGTCACGGAGCCGGAAGGCGAACACCGGGATGTCGCCGCCGTCGGTGATGAGCTCGAACGGACCGAGGCCCGCGATCTCCCGGGCCAGCCGGGTGGCGACGTCGCGGCAGGTCTGCTGGACCCGCCGGTACCCGTCGAACCCCAGGCGGAGGAAGTTGTAGTACTGGGCAACGACCTGGGCGCCGGGGCGGGAGAAGTTGAGCGCGAACGTCGGCATGTCGCCGCCGAGGTAGTTGACGTGGAAGACCAGGTCGTCGGGGAGGGCGTCCGCGTCACGCCACAGCGCCCAGCCGACCCCGGGCATGACGAGGCCGTACTTGTGGCCGGAGGTGTTGATGGAGGCGACCCGCGGCAGCCGGAAGTCCCACTCCAGGTCGGGGTCGAGGAAGGGGGCGATCATCGCCCCGGACGCGCCGTCGACGTGGACGGGGACGTCCAGGCCGGTGCGGGACTGCAGGTCGTCCAAGGCCGCGGCGATGCCGGCGACGGGCTCGTAGCTGCCGTCGAAGGTGGATCCCAGGACGGCCACGACGCCGATGGTGTCCTCGTCGCACAGCTCGACCGCCGTGTCGGGAGTGAGGTGGTAGCGGTCGCCCTCCATCGGGACGTAACGCGGTTCGACCTCGAAGTAGTCGGCGAACTTCTCCCAGCAGATCTGCACGTTGACACCCATGACCAGGTTGGGCCGGCCGGCGGGTCGGCCCTCGGCGCGGCGCCGGTGCTGCCAGCGTCGTTTCAGCGCGAGTCCGCCGAGCATGGCCGCCTCGCTGGAACCGGTGGTCGAGCATCCCACCGCGTGGCGGGGGTCGGCGGCGTGCCAGAGCCGGGCGAGCATGTGGACGCAGCGGGTCTCCAGTTCCGCGGTCTGCGGGTACTCGTCCTTGTCGATCATGTTCTTCTCGGCGCACTCGGCCATCAGGCGCCGGGCCTGCGGTTCCGCCCAGGTGGACACGAACGTCGCGAGGTTCTGCCGGGCGTTGCCGTCGAGCATCAGCTCGTCGTGCACCACCTGGTAGGCGATGTCCGGCCCCAGCTCCGCCTCGGGCAGCGCGTACCGGGGCACCTGGAGGGGCTCGCGGCTGAAGATCGGATTGATCTCCAGGTCGCGGCTGCCCCCTCGGTCGTCGTGCTGCACCGTCATACGCGCTCGCCCCTCTCGCTGCGGGTGTGGCTCTGTCGGTAGTTCCCCTCGACCACGCCACGAACACGGCATACCGGGAAGAACCGCCCACCCGCCGAGTCCGCTCGCCCGAGCGCCACTGGGTGGCGCTCCGCTGCCGTCGCGTACCGCGTCACGCACCGCCGCCGTCACGTACCGCAGCCGTCACGCACCGCAGCCGCATCCGGTCCGGCTCGCGGCCGGTGTCAGCGCGTGCGGCCGGCGGCCGGCCGCGCGGTGCCCGTGTGGTGCAGCACGAGCAGGGCGATGTCGTCGGTGCGCTGCCAGCTGGTGCCCGCCCTGCTGACGAGGGTGTCGATGAACGCGTCCAGGTCCCGGGTGTCGGCGAGGGCGACGTGGCGTGCCAGACCGGCGATGGCGTCGTCGAGGTCCACTCCCGGCCTCTCGACGAGGCCGTCGGTGTAGAGGAGGAGCAGCAGCCCCGGCGTGAGCGGAACCTCGGTCACAGGGAACACGGCGCCGGGATCGATGCCCAGGAGCGGTCCGGGCGGCACGTCGAGGCACCGGGCTCCGCGGCCGGGGGCACGCGTGATCGGCGGCGGGTGGCCGGCGCTGGCCAGCGTCACGCGGCGGGCGGCGAAGTCGAGACGGGCGTAGAGGCAGCTGGTGAACAGGTCCGCGCCGAGGTCGGTGAGGAGCCGGTTGGTCGCCGAGAGCACCTGGTCCGGTTCCGCGCCGAGGGCGGAGTGGGCGTGCACGGCGGTCCGGACCTGCCCCATGAGAGCGGCGGCGGCCGCATCGTGGCCCTGGACGTCTCCGATGACGGCCGCGGCGGCGGTGTCCCCGAGCGGGACGAAGTCGTAGAAGTCCCCGCCGATCTCCATGCCCCGGGTGGCGGGCAGGTACCGGGCGGCGACGCTCACGCCGGCGACCGCGGGCAGGGTGCGCGGCAGCAGCGCCTGCTGGAGGTTGTGGGCGAGGTCGTGCTTGGTGTCGTAGAGGCGGGCGCGGTCGAGGGCCTGGGCGACGAGACCGGCGAGGGAGGTCAGGACGGCGCGGTCCTCGGCCGGGAACGGGCGGGGCCGGTCGTAGGAGAGGATGCAGCAGCCGACGGGCCGGCCGGAGACGATCAGCGGCAGGAAGGCCCAGGCCTGCTTGCCGCTGACCGCCGACGCCTCGGGGTAGACGCGCTGCATCTCCGGCAGGTCGGAGAAGAACGCGGGGATGCCGGTGGTGAGGACCCGCCCGGCCGGGGTGAAGGCGGTGCCCAGGGGAAGGCCGTCGAGACGCTCGATGGCGCGCGGGTCGTAGCCCCGGTAGCCGGTGATCCGCAGCCGCCCGGCGTCGGCGGTGGACAGGACCAGGCCCTGGGCGCCGAAGGCGGGCATGACCTGGTCGGCCACCAGGTCGATGACGTCCTGCACTCCGACGACCTCCGTCAGCCCGGCGGCCAGGTGCATCAGCTGGTAGAGGCGCCCGGCGGGGGCCGGGGTGGCGGTGCGCGCGGTCAGGGGAGACGCCGGGTACGGCGGGGGCTTCGCGCCGCTGGGCACGATACGGACGCTGATGCCGCTGGCGTCCGGGTACAGGTGGAAGTCGAGCCAGCCGTCCGGCGGGCGGCACGCGGTGAAGACGACGGGCTCGCGGCTGATGACCGCGGCCCGGTAGCGGTCCTCGTAGGTCGGTTCGTCGAGCCAGCGCAGGGACTGCCACGGCAGGGTGCCGAGCAGCTCGCCCGCCTCGTGCCCCAGCAGCGCGCAGGCGCCCGAGCTGAGATAGGTGAAGCGCCCCTCCAGGTCGAGGGCGCAGCTGCCGCCGGGCAGCCGTTCGACGAAGTCGGCGGCGGCCAGCTCCGGCGCCTGGGCCCGGCGGACCGCTGCGGTGGGCGGCACGCGCGGCCGGCCGCCGGGTGCGGGGAGCCGTCCGTGCTGCGCGGCTTCCTCCAGCAGCCGGCCCAGACGTCCGCAGCTGGCGGTGATGAGCCCCCGCTCCCGCTGGGTCATGTACGCGGGACGGGCGGCCGGCCACATCAGCAGCAGCGTCCCCCACCGGCCGGCGCCGCCGACCGGTGCGGCGGCCAGTGCGAGCGGGTACGGCAGCGCCATCGCGGTGCGCGGGTAGCTGCGGGCCATCTCGTCCTGGCTGCCCACCCACACCATGCGGTCCTCGCGCAGCGCCTCGGCCACCGGCGCCGGTGCGGTCATCGGGATCCTCGTCCACGGCTCCGCGAGGTCGGCCGGCACCCCGTGCAGCAGGGCCAGGAAGAGCTGCTGCTCGTCCGGGGTGAGCAGGTACAGGGCGCCGATGGACGCGCCCGCCCGGCGCACGGTGTCCCCGAACGCGGCATCCAGCGCCTCCGCGTCCGTTGCCCCACCACCCGCAGTGGTCACGAGGCGCCTCCAACCCGGCAGCGCCGCCTCCCGGAACGTCGTACGGAGAAGCCCCTGCGGACCGGCGCCGGCGTGCGGCGCCGGCCCGGTCGCCGCGGCCCGCTCCTAGGGGGACGGTACGCCCCCCGGCGCAGGTCGGCACGCCGTCCGGCCCGGCATTCCTTTCCGGGTGAGCCGGGGCCCGCTGCCGGGAGCGCGCGCAGGGCCACGCCGGCGGGGCCGGCACGTCTGCGGCGTGCGCGGGTCCTCAGCCGGTCGCCGTCCGGTGCGGGGTCAGCGGGCGGGGCCCGGCGCCGGGCCCCGCCCGCCGGCCAGGACGACGATCTCGTCGCCGTCCGTCCAGCGTCGGCGGGCTGTCTTGGCCGGGTTGATCCGTATCCCGTGGTCGGGCACCGAGCTGGCCTCGGCGCCGCTGCGATAGCCGATGGCGCACTCGCCGTGGTCGCGTGCCGCCGCGACGACCGTGGCGAAGGACGCCTCACGGCCGGGCAGGACGTACTCCGCGGCCGGGCGCAGGTGGACCTGTGTGCCCTGGGCGGAGAACAGTTCCTCGAACACGGCCGCCAGGTGACGGTTCTGGGAGATCTGCGCCATGAGCAGGCCGATGAGTTTCCCGCTGATGATGACGTCGGCTCCGGGGCCGATCGGGGCCAAGGGCCGGTTGCTGTCGTCGGTGAGCTCGGTGACCACCGGTAGTTCGCGGCCGGTCTCCCGTTCCAGGTGGCGCAGCACGAGCAGGGTGACGAGCGTCCGGGTGTCGGCCTCCTGCGCCCGCTCCCCCGCGACCGGGTCCTGGCCGAGCACGATGATGCTGTCGTAGCGGGTGAGGTCCAGTGCGCGCAGGGTCCGGGGGCGGGTGGGATCGCCCGCCCGGAAGACCGTCGTGAGACCGGTCGGGGCGGACGTCTCCGCTCCGCGCCCCTCGGGCGCCGCGGTGCGGTCCCCGCCGGCCACGACGTCGACGACCGAGCCGGGCGCGGCGTGGCGGCCCCATTCCCGCAGGACCAGCGGGGCGCGGCGGTTCCAGCCCAGCACAAGTGCCCGACCGGGCCGTTCGGGCACGGGCCGCCGGGTGCCCATCGCCGCCTCCTCGACCGACTGGGAGCAGTCGGCGCACTCGGCGGTGTCGTCGTCGGCCGTGATGACGACGAGCCGGTCCGCGGGCTCGATCCGCGTCCGCGCGGGCGGGTTGAGCCACGGCCTGCCGTCACGGATCAGGCCGACGACGCTCGCGGTGGCGTAGGACAGCAGCGCGTCGCCGAAGGTCCGGCCGGTCAGCGACGCGGCCGAGGTGACGTAGAACTCGTCGCCGGCGAAGTCGAGGAGTTCGCGGTGGACGAGGGAGAGGCCGGGGCGGCGGGCGGCCTGGACGATCAGCCGGGCCGTGACCGCATCGCTCTGCAGGACGACGCCGTGTGCTCCCGCGGCCAGGCGGGCCGCCAGCAGATGGCGTTCGTCCCGGACCGCGGCGACGACGGACGGTTCGCCGCGGTGCCCGGAGCGGGCTGCGCGCAGGGCCAGCAGCGTCCGCACCACCTCGGCGTCGGCGTGCGGTTCGTCGGGCGGCAGCACCAGTACCGAGTCCGCCGTGCCGGGGCCGGCCAGCGCCAGCACTGCGGGGTCGGTGGTGGGCCCGCTGCGGCAGATCAGCCGGGTACGGCGGGTGCGCCCCACCGTGCCGCACAGGGCCTCCTCCATGGCGGTCTTGTCCCGGTCGGCCAGGACCACCACGGCCGCCCGCCGCTGGTTCGCGTTGGCCGCGATCAGCTCGGCGACCACGGTGAACACCTGCTCCGACCAGCCCAGCACCACCGCGTGCCCGTGTTCCAGCACCGTGGAGCGGCCGCGTCGCAGGGCGATGAGCCGCTCGGTGAGCCCGGTGGTGATGAGACCGACGAGCGTGGAGACGTACAGCAGTGCCACGAGCGCGAGCAGGAGCGACGTCACCACGCGCAGCGGGGGGCCCGTGACGCCGCCCAGCCGGAGCGTGTCGCCGGTCCGGCGCCACACCGCGGCCAGTTTCGCCGGCAGGGAGTCCGGTGCGGCCGGGTCCGTCCACACCAGCACCGCGCTGGCGGGTACGACGACGGCCAGACACACCAGGGCCAGCCAGCCGACGAGGGCGGACGTGCCGCGCGCCAAGGTGCTGTCGAACCGGTACCGTGCCCTGGCGCCCCACCGAGGCCCCTGCTGTGCCACGCCTCTCCCCCTCGCCGCGCCGCGTCCCGGTTCGCCACTGTGCCGCAGCAGGGCGCTGAGCAGGAGGGTTCGCCGCTTCGTTCCCTCGATCGGGGCAATGCGACGCCGCGTCCGCGAGGTCGGCCCGGACCGGGAGCACGGCCGGGCGATCCCGGTCGGGCCGTGCGACGGCGGGGCGGCGGAAGCGGTGCCGTGCCGGCCGCGCGTGCCGGCCGGGCGATCGCACGGGCCGGCGTCCTGCCTCCTGGAGGCGGACCAGGAGGGGATGGTGGTCCGTCGGTCCGGTGTCCGGCTGCCGGAGGGGCGGGCGCGCGGGCGTCGTGGGGCGGCGCATTCGGCAGCGGCGGATTCGGCAGCGGACCCGGCGGACTGCCGGGCGGGCGGACTGCTGGAGGCGCGCGGACTGCTGGAGGCGCGCCGCAGGGCCGACGCCAGGACTCCCGCCGCAGCGTTCGGTCAGGCCCGTCGGCGTGCCGGGACGTCGGGACGTCGGGGGGCACGTCGCCGTGGGAGGTGGACGTCCTGGGGCACCTTCTGGCACCCGCTCAGCGGGTGAGGTGCGCCGCGGAGGCCCGCTGCGGACCCGGCGCCCGCGTGCCGGCGGCCGTCGCACCGCACGGCCCGGCGAGCGCCTTCCCGGCCCGTGCCTACAGGGGCGTGCGTCCCGAGACGCTGCCGCCCGGATCGTCCGCGAGGGCGATGCGGGCGGTGATGCGCTTGCCGACCGGCTCGCGCCGCGCCTCGAAGGCCTGGACGACGGCCATGACGATCTCCAGACCGTGCTGACCGACGCGGCCCGGGTCCGCGGCGCGGGCCACCGGGAGCGCCGGGTCCGAGTCCCACACCGCCACCTCGACCAGCGCGCCGACGATCCGCAGGTCGACCAGCACCGGTCCGGGGGCGTACTTGCAGGCGTTGGTGACCAGCTCGCTGACCACCAGCTGGGTGAGGTCCATGGCCCGGGCCGAGACCGGCAGGCCGTGCTCCGCCTGCACGCGGGTCAGGAACCGCGCGGCATGGCCCCGGGCCTCGGCGATGCAGCCGCCTTCCCCGTCCAGCGCCACGGCGGTGCTCATCGGTCCGGTCCCGGGGGCGGTGGCGTCGTCTCCTCCGGCACCCAGCCCGGTGGATGCCGCCTTCACTGTGTTCACGGGCGCCGTCTACCCCGGGCTCATCCGAGCATGCCGGTCACTTCCGCGGCCGTTCTCCGCACATCAGGGAGGCGGAAGCCGGTCGGGCCGGACCGGACGCGTCTTGCACACCGTCCGCCGCCCTGATCGCCGGCCGGGCCGCCCACCTGCCGCGAGCGTTCGCATCGCCTCCGGGACGGCGGAACGCTTCACCCTTCATCCACTGCGTGGTCACCGCCGTTCCGGCGTCCGTCCTGGTGAGGCCGCCCGGCACGGTGCAACGACGGAGCTGTCCCGATTCCCTCCCCGTCCGTTGCGCCTGGCCTCCGACACTGCAACCTTCGACTCTTGAACACATGCCGCGCTCGTATGCGCCGCTTGCCCGGTTCGAGAAGCTCGCGCGTTCATGCCATCAAGGAGTCAAGCAGTGGTCGTACGGAGAAAAGCGGTCCCACGGAGCAGAGGGGACCGTGCCCTCGTCTGGCTCGGCCGCGTCGCCGCCGCCGTCCTGCCCCTCACCGCGGGGGCTCCGGTCGCCGCCGCCCCCCTCACGGCGGGGACCACGGCGGAGGCCACGGCGGAGGCCGCCCCCCTCGCGGCCGAGCCGGCCCCCGAGTGCGTGGCCCTCCACGAGAGCTGGCGCTACACGACCGTCGAGAACACCTGCCCCGAGGCGCTGGGCCTGGCGGTCGTCTACCAGGACGGCGCGACGGGACCGTGCTCCACCGTTCCGCCCGGCGCGTTCACCACCCTCGGCGAGGGCTACCTCGGCCGGCACGGCCGGGCCGACCACGCCGCCCTGTGTCCGCCGTCCTGACCCGGCCCTAATTTCTCGCGGTGCGCGTGCAAGGAAGCCCGCATCCGGGGCACTAGAGAGACAAGGGCACTGCTATCCACCGGAGGCACGTCATGATCGCCCTGGGTGTCATCCTCCTCATCATCGGCTTCCTCACAGGAATATCCATCCTGTGGACCATCGGGATCATCCTCTTGGTGATCGGAGCCATCCTCTGGATCATGGGTTCCATGGGGCACGCGGTCGCCGGCCGGCGCCATTATTGGTGAGCGGCGATCTCGTCGCCGGGACCCCGACGGCCGGCAGCGCCTGCGCTGCCGGCCGTTCCCGTGTGCCGGCAGACGGCCCGGGTCACCGCGTCATCCGCTCGCCCCCCCCGGGCACAGCAGGCCGCGCTCCCAACCCTGATCCTCGTCACGCTGCGCCGCACCCGCCGAAGCCCGTGTCTCCCCCCGCCCCCGCCCTGAGGCGGCCCCTGCCGGGACTGTCGCAGACGCGGCCCGGCATTGTCCTTGATCCGTAACAGAGGGATCCCGCGTCCCGTCCCCGCCGTCCTGCCATGTGCACGGAACCCATCGACACGGCAGGGGGCGGACGGACATGGCGCGGCACGGCGGGCGGGGATGGTACGGCCGGATGATCGCGGCGGCACTCGGGGTCACGGCGCTGGCCGCCGCGACCTCGGTGTGGAGCGCCGAGGCCGGCCAGACGCACGGCCAGCCTGCCACGCCGGGTGCCTCGGCCCGGGCGGCCGCGCCGAAGGCGGCGCCCGTGTCCGCCGTCATCGCCCACTCCTCGGACCGGGGCGCGCACGCGGTCAACATCACCATCGACGACGGCCCGGACCCGGTCTGGACGCCGCAGGTGCTCCGCTTGCTGCGGGACCACGGCGTGAAGGCGACCTTCTGCATGGTCGGCACGCAGGCGCAGGCGCACCCGGACCTGGTCAGGAAGGTCGTGGCCGCCGGGCACCGGCTGTGCGACCACACGGTGTCGCACGACACCGGGATGGACGGCAAGTCCCGGGCCTACCAGTCGCAGCAGGTCGTGGAGGCCGAGCGGCAGATCACCAAGGCGTCCGGGGGTGTGCGGCCGCTGTACTACCGGGCGCCGGGCGGCGCGTTCACCCCCTACAGCCGTCAGCTGGCCGCCTCGCACGGAATGCGCCCGCTGGGCTGGAACGTCGACTCCAAGGACTTCGAGCGGCCGGGCACGGACGCCATCGTCGCGACCGTCAAGAGCCAGCTCGCCAACGGGCCGACGCTCCTCTTCCACGACGCCGGCGGCGACCGCGCCCAGACCGTGGCCGCACTGCGCGTCCTGCTGCCGTGGCTGAAGGAGCAGGGCTACGCGTTCGGTTTCCCGGTCCGCTGACCGGGACGGATCCGGGGGCGCGTTCCGGGCCTCGGCCCCCGCGCACGCGGCCGGGTGAGCGCCCGGCGCGGAACCGGCCGCACCGCGCGCCGGGCGTGCCGGAACGGGCCTGCGGCCGCCGCGGGCCGCAGGTGCTGCCCCGGCTGCTCGGCGCCTGCCTGGAGCCGTGGACGGGGGACGGGCGCACGGCCCGGGAGCTGCGGCGCGCGGCCGGGCTCGCCTGGCGGCTGAGCGCACTGGGCCGGGCCGCCTCCTGGCGGCGGATGTTCCCCGGCGTATCCGGCGCGTCCGGCGCGGGGCCGGGGGCCGCGGAGAGCGCCCGGTGCCTGCCGGAGCTGCTGGACGAGCCGCCGTTCCGGGCCGGCTGACGGTGCGCTCCCCGCGCCGGTGCGCCGGTCACGGCAGGGGCGTGCCGCCCGTCGCGTTGAGGATCTCCGCGGTGATGAAGCTCGACTCGGGCGAGGCCAGATAGACGTAGGCGGGGGCCAGCTCGGCGGGCTGGGCCGGACGCCCGAGCGGGCTCTGCTTGCCGAACTCCGACGTGTCGGGCATGGTCGCGGGGATGAGCGGGGTCCACACCGGGCCCGGCGCGACCGCGTTGACCCGGATGCCGCGCTCGGCGACCATCTGGGCCAGCCCGTGCGTGAAGGTGACGATCGCGCCCTTGGTCATGGCGTAGTCCAGCAGGTGCGGGCTCGGCTGGTACGCCTGCACGGAGGTGGAGTTGATGACGCAGCCGCCGGCCGGGATGTGCGGGAGGGCGAACTTGGTGAGCCAGAACATCCCGTAGAGGTTGGTCCGCATCACCCGGTCGAACTGCTCGGTGCTGATGGCCTCGATGCCGTCGGGCTGGGACATCTGGTAGGCGGCGTTGTTGACGAGGACGTCGATCCGGCCGAACTCGGCGACCGCCCGCTCGATCAGCGACCGGCAGTTGTCCTCCTCGCGGATGTCGCAGGACACGGCGACCGCCTTGCGTCCCGCCTCCTCCACCAGGCGGGCCGTCTCGCGGGCGTCTTCCTCCTCCTCGGCGAGATACGTGAAGAGCACGTCGGCGCCCTCGCGGGCGAAGGCCAGCGCCACGGCGCGTCCGATGCCGGAGTCCCCTCCCGTGATCACGGTCTTGCGGCCGTCGAGACGGCCGGAACCGCGGTAGGACTCCTCGCCGTGGTCGGGCTGCGGGTCCATCCGGGCGGTGTGGCCCGGGTGCGGCTGATCCTGGGAGGGGAAGTCGGGGCGGGGGTGCTGGGTGACCGGGTTCGGCCGGTCACCGTGCTGGTCGGTCACAGTGGTCTCCTGCGTCTCGGATCGACGGGACAGGCAACCGGGTTCCCGGCTCAGGGCGGGTGAAAAGCGCTCCCACCCGACCGGCGCACCCCTCTTGCGCGGGCGGGGGCGGTGCGCCCCCGCGGTCAGGCCGTCGTGGGGCCCCGGCCGGTGTCGCGCATCCGGTCCCTGCGGGCGAGGTTGTAGATCCGCAGGAGGTGCTTCGCCACGGCACAGTGCGTGCCGTCGGCGTGGCACTGACGGCAGGTCCGCATGTGCTGCTCGTACGTGAGGCGCGCGTCTTCCAACGCGTCGTTACTGCTGGACATGGGCATCTCCGGGCAGACACCGTCCCGCGACGGTGTCGAGTTGACTGACTGGTACAGCTCCAGAGAAAGGTGATCATGTTACTGGCGGTACTGGGAAACCCGTCCTGCCTGACCCGCCGGCGGGCGATCCCGAATACGTCAACGCCCCCCGCGAAGGTCAGGTGGGGCGCTGGTCAAGACGTGTGGACCGGCCGGGGTGGGACAGCCGGTCATACCGGTCAACGGCGTGTGCGGCGCCGGTAGTAGTGGGTGGTGACGACGGCCAGCAGCGGCCCCCACGCCACCATCGGCACGTAGCAGAGGGTCATCACCCACTCCCCCCACGGTGTGATCGCCATGTCGGCGTGCAGCGTCGTCCACACGAAGAGCACGCCGTAGACCGTGCAGGCGAGTGCGCCGAGCGCCGCGGGTACGGCCGCGGCGAGCACGGGGATGCGACGCCCGCGCAGGCGTGGCACCCACCGCGGCCATACTTCGCCCCACGGCCGCACCAGTCCCAACGTCAGGAAGGCCAGTGCCTCCTGCAGAACGGACAGCAACGGCACCATGAGGTACCCCCAGCCGGGAACGAGCATCGCGTCGTACTCGGACGCGGCGAGCCCCAGCGGGACACCGAGCACCACGGCGAACCGCCACAGCGCCGACGGCAGGGAGGTCCACAGGACCGCGGCTGCCGCGCGCCGGGCCCACAGGGGCACAGGTGCCGTGGTCCCAGGACGTGCAGGGGTAGGTGGCAGCGCGCTGCTGGTCATGAGGCCGGGGCTCCCTGTTCGAGGGCTGGTTGCGACATCCCGGAGACTGTCACGCACCCTCGCGCGGCCACATCCGTCCCCAGGGCGGGAGCGCGTGCGCCTTCGGGCGCATGCGCCCGAAGACGGAGTCAGACCGTGGACGTAGCAGCCGCACGCCAGTCGGAGCGCTCACGCCGCACCGGGCTCGGGACGTTGTGCGGGTCGGGGCCGAAGGACACGGCCCGAGGGCAGCCCCTCGTAGCCGTTCACGTCCTGCTGCGGGCGGGCCGGGGCCCGGCCCGCCCCGCTCGGCCGTTCCCGGCCGGGGACCCGGCACACTGTGCGGGTGAACGACTTCCGTCCGGTCCAGCAGAGCCCCGCCCCCGAGCGGTACGGGCGCCTGCGGGTGCAGTCCCGCGACCTCTCCCCCGCCGACTGGCTCACCGAACTCGGGCCGGGGCAGGGCGCCTTCGGCACGGTGGCGGCCGTGGCCGCGCCGGGTTTCGCCGCCTACGCGCGCATCCTGCACCCCGCAGCGCTCGACGAGCGGCCGGTGCGCTGGTCGACGGCGGCCGCCGCGCACGGGACGCGGGTGGCGCCCACCTCGCGCTGGCACGAGGTCGTCGGGATGGACCAGGACTGCCTGGACGTCTCCGAGTACGGCCTGCCGGGAGTGTGGGACGAGCACCCGGAGGAGGGGCCGACCCCACCGGACGTGGCGCGGTCGCTGCTGCCCGTCCTGGAACGGCACACCGCGACCGCGGAACACTGCTGGTTCGGGCTGTGGTGCGGGTACGGCCAGTGGGACTTCGGCCGGTTCCCGACGTTCGGGACGCCGGGCCGTGACGAGGTCCTGCTGGCCGGCCGGCTGGCCGACGCCGTCTCCCCGACGTCGCTGGACCCGTTCGCCCACCTCCCCGACCTGTGGTGGCCGCAGGACCGCGCCTGGTGCGTGGGCGGCGACGTGGACCTGGTCAGCACCTACGTCGGCGGTTCCCGCGAGCTGATCGACGACCTGCTGGCCGCGCCGGGGCTGGAGGCGTGTCCCGCGGCCCCGGGCGACCCCGTCGGCTGAGCCCGCTCGGGCCGGGCCCCTCGCGGGGGCAGCCGGCACGGCCCCCGCGAGGAGCGGCTCGCCGCCCCGACGGCTGGTCCCGGTCCGGACGACGGGGCGGCGGGGAGATGGGCGGGTGGCGCGCCGAGCTACTCGCCGGGGGCGAGGACGTCCGCCGCGATGCGCGCCGCCTCGGCGACGAGCTCGTTGTCCACCGGGGCGTCCTGGGTGGACTTGCAGGACAGCACCACCAGCACCAGCGGTGTCTGCCGGGTCGTCCAGACCACGCCGATGTCGTTGGCGCTGGCGTAGGAGCCGGTGCCGGTCTTGTCCGCCACGACCCACTCCCGCGGCAGCCGGGCACGGAACCGCTCGCCGCTGGTGAGGGTGCCCTTCATCCAGGTGACGAGCTGCTCACGGTCGGCGTCGCGCAGCGCCGGGCCCAGCATCAGGCTCTCCAGGCTGCCGGCCAGGGCCAGCGGGGTCGTGGTGTCGCGCAGGTCCCCGGGGACCGCGGTGTTCAGGTCCGTCTCCCACCGGTCCAGCCGGCTCACGTCGTCGCCGAGGGACCGGAAGAAGCGGGTGAGCCCGGCCGGACCGCCGATCTGCCGGAGCAGCAGGTTGCCGGCCGCGTTGTCGCTGTTCTGGATCGCCGCCGCGCACAGGTCGGCCACCGTCATGCCGGTCTCCAGGTGTTCCTTCGTCCGGTCCGAGTTGTCGATGATGTCGCGCGGCGGATAGTGGATCACCTTGTCCAGGGGCGCGCAGCCCGCCTGGTCGCGCAGCACCGCCGCCGCGGCGAACGCCTTGAACGTCGAACACATCGCGAACCGTTCCTCGGCCCGGTGGGTCACGGTCCGGCCGGTGCGGACGTTGCGCGCGTACACACCGAGCCGGGCGTCGTGGCGCTGCTCCAGCTCGGCCAGCTCCTCCGTCCCGGCCTGCCGCGCCCGCCGGGCGGACGGCGCGGCGGAGGCGGCGGAGGCGGTGAACGCCGTGGCGGTCACCGCGGCGCCGGTGGCCGCGAGGCCGGCCCTGAGCAGGGAGCGGCGCGGCAGCGGGGTGGTGCGGTCGGAGCTGGTCATGGGTGAAGTCCTCCCGGATCGTCCGTCATGGGCTGACGGATCTTCGAGGGGACAGCGAAACAGCAGCGGCCCACTCATGTCCAAGAGTGAACTTTGAAGATCCCATGCCTCATTGATATGAGTGCTGGGTGGATCTCCTGGCGCACCTCGAGGCGTATGTGGCGACGGCCGACGAAGCGAGCTTCTCGCGGGCGGCCGATCGGCTCGGTATCGCCCAGCCGCTGCTCAGCCGCCGAATCAAGACGCTGGAGGAACACTTCGGCGGCCTGTTGTTCGACCGTTCCCGGCGGCAGATCGCGACCACGGAACTGGGCGTGCTGCTCCTGCCGTACGCGCGGGACGTGCTGGACCGGGCGCAGCGGCTGCGGCAGGTCGCCCGGTCGGCCCGGCGGTCCCAGGGGCAGGCCGTCGGCGTGCCCGCGGACTGCGCCCCGGCCGCGCTGGCCCGCGTCATCCGCGCCGGCAGCGAACGCGGGATCACCCTCGCGGTGCGGGAACTGCCGCCGACGCAGCGGGCTTCCGGCCTCGCCGACGGTTCGCTCGCCTACGCTCTGGTGCGGGTGGCGCCGGAACGGGCGTCGTTCCGGGTGCCGTTGGGAGTGGCGTCCGCCCCGGGGCCGGACGGCGACGGGGGCGCGGCCTCGCGCGGCACGGTCCACCTGGAGGCGCTGCGGCCGCGGCGCGGACGCACCGCCCGGACCGCCGCACCGCCACCCCTGCTGCTGCTGACGGAGGATGAGGTGCCGTACTTCGAGGAGAGGCTGACGCGGGCGGCCGCACGGGCTGGACTGCCCGAGTCGCGGATCCGCCCGGCCGGGCCGGCCGCCACCGCGTTCGCCGAGACGCTGGCGGGGCGGACACTGCTGCTGTGCGCCGAGCCGTTCGCCCGGCAGCACGGGGCCCGTTGGGCGCCCCTGGCCGACCGGTCGCTGCACCGGGGGTACGACGTGAGCGCCGCCGCCGGCCGGTCCGGCCCGGCGAGGGCGCCGGGCTGGCTGGCCGCGCTGCTGGCGTCGGCGGTGGAGGCCGTGCCCGCACGGTCCGCCGGGCACGGGCCCCGGACCGCGGGCGACTCCTCGCGGCTGGCGGCACGCGGATGAGCGCCGCGCAGGTGCACCACCCGGTGTACGTCGGCGGCGACGGCGCCCTCCTCGACGTCGCCGAGGCGATCGCCGCGGACTGGGCGGCCCTCGGCGTCCGCGGCTCCTTCCTCGCCCGCAACATCGACACCGGCGAGCAACTGGGCTTCGACGTCGAGGAGACAACGGCGCTCGCGTCGGTGGCGAAGGTCCCGCTGGCCCTGGTGGTGCTGGACCGGATCGCCGCCGGGGACCTCGCGTCGGCACAGCGGGTGACCGTCGACCCGGGCACCAGCAGCGTCGGTCCCACCGGGCTCGCGGCCTTCCGGCACCCGGCCGCCGTGGCCGTCGGCGACCTGCTCCTGCTGATGCTGTCGATCAGCGACAACGCCGCCGCCGACGCGCTGTTCGGTCTGGTGCCGGCGGCGGAAGCCGACGCGCGGCTGCGGGCCTGGGGGTGCGGGGACATCCACCTGCGGCACCGGATGAACCACCTGTACGAGTGCGCCGCCGGCGCCGCCGGCGACGACTTCTCCCTGGCTCTGGAACTGGCCGTGCGGGACGAGCGGGCGGGCCGGCACACCATCGAGACGCTGGACCCGGCGTACACCAACGCCGGGTCCGCCGCGGCCCTCGTGGACCTGCTGCAGCGCGTGTGGTGCGACGAGATCTCCACGCCCGCGGCCACGGCGGAGCTGCGCCGGCTGATGGGTCTGCAGGCCTTCACGCACCGGCTGGCGAGCGAACTGCGCACGGACTCGCTGCGCTGGAGCGGCAAGACCGGTACGTTCCTGCACCTCAGGCATGAGATCGGCGTGGTCGAGGCGGAACTCGGGGACCGGGTGGCGATCGCCGCGCTCACGCGCGCGGACCGACGGGCCGGTCATGCCCCGGACATCGACCTGGCGATCGGGGCCGCGGGCCGCGAGGCGTTCGAGGCCCTGCGCCGCTGAGGCGCCCGTCGTCCGAAAACCGTCGACCGGACCGTGGGCGCCGGCATCCCACCGACGGACGGCGGCCCGGCGGCCGGACGGCGGCCCGGCGGCCGGGGCAGGAGGGGGCCGTCCGTGCCCGCTCGGCGGGGCGGACGCGGACGGCCCGGTCGGCGCCTCAGACCAGGTCGAACCGGTCCAGGTTCATGACCTTGTCCCACGCGGCGACGAAGTCCCGCACGAACTTCTCCTTCGCGTCGTCGGCCGCGTACACCTCGGCGAGCGCGCGCAGTTCGGAGTTGGAGCCGAAGACGAGGTCGGCCCGGCTGCCGGCCCACTTCACCTCGCCCGTGCTCGCGTCACGGCCCTCGAACGTGGTCCCGTCCTCCGAGGTCGCCTTCCACGTCGTCCCCAGGTCCAGCAGGTTGACGAAGAAGTCGTTGGTGAGGACACCGGGCGTCCTGGTGAGGACGCCGAGCTGCGACCGCCCGTGGTTGGCGCCGAGGACGCGCAGACCGCCGACGAGCACGGTCATCTCCGGGGCGCTCAGGGTGAGCAGGTTCGCCTTGTCGAGCAGCAGGTACTCGCCCGGCAGACGGTTGCCCTTGCCGAGGTAGTTGCGGAAGCCGTCCGCGGTCGGCTCCAGCGCCTCGAAGGACTCCGCGTCGGTGTGCTCCTCGGTCGCGTCCACGCGGCCCGGGGTGAAGGGCACCTCCACCTGGAAGCCGCCCTCCTTGGCGGCCTTCTCCACCGCGGCGACGCCCCCGAGGACGATGAGGTCGGCGAGGGAGACCTTGCGGGGGGCGGAGGCGGCGTTGAACTCCTGCTGGATCCTTTCGAGGGTGCGCAGCACCTGGGCCAGCTCGTCGGGCTCGTTGACCTCCCAGCCGCGCTGCGGGGCGAGGCGGATGCGGGCGCCGTTGGCGCCGCCGCGCTTGTCGCTGCCGCGGAACGTCGACGCGGACGCCCAGGCGGTGGTGACGAGCTGGGACACGGACAGGCCCGAGTCGAGCAGCTTCGTCTTCAGGGCCGCGACGTCGGCGTCGTCGATCAGCTCGCCGTCGCGCTCCGGCAGCGGGTCCTGCCACAGCAGGGTCTCCTCCGGGACCTCCGGGCCGAGGTACAGCGACTTCGGGCCCATGTCGCGGTGGGTGAGCTTGTACCAGGCGCGGGCGAAGGCGTCCGCGAACTCCTGCGGGTTCTCCAGGAAGCGGCGGGAGATCTGCTCGTACACCGGGTCGAAGCGCAGCGCCAGGTCGGTGGTGAGCATCGTCGGGCGGTGCTTCTTCGACGGGTCGTGCGCGTCGGGGATGATCTCCGGGGCGTCCTTCGCCACCCACTGGTGGGCGCCGGCCGGGCTCCGGGTGAGCTCGTACTCGTACGCGAAGAGGTTCTTGAAGAACCCGTCGCTCCACCGGGTCGGGGTCGAGGTCCAGGTGACCTCAAGGCCGGAGGTGATGGTGTCGGCGCCCTTGCCGGTGCCGTAGGTGCTTCTCCAGCCGAGGCCCTGCTCCTCCAGCGAGGCGGCCTCGGGGTCGGGGCCGACGTGGTCGGCGGGGCCCGCTCCGTGGGTCTTGCCGAAGGTGTGGCCGCCGGCGATCAGGGCGACGGTCTCCTCGTCGTTCATCGCCATGCGGCGGAACGTCTCCCGGATGTCACGGGCGGCGGCCAGCGGGTCCGGGTTGCCGTTGGGGCCCTCCGGGTTGACGTAGATGAGGCCCATCTGGACGGCGCCGAGCGGGTTCTCCAGCTCGCGGTCGCCGCTGTAGCGCTTGTCGTCGAGCCAGGTGGTCTCGGGACCCCAGTAGACGTCCTCCTCCGGCTCCCACACGTCCTCGCGGCCGCCGCCGAACCCGAACGTCTGCAAGCCCATCGACTCCAGGGCCACGTTGCCGGCGAGGATCATCAGGTCGGCCCAGGAGAGCCTCTGCCCGTACTTCTTCTTCACCGGCCACAGCAGACGGCGGGCCTTGTCCAGGTTGGCGTTGTCGGGCCAGCTGTTGAGCGGGGCGAAGCGCTGCTGGCCGGCCCCGGCGCCGCCGCGGCCGTCGCTGATGCGGTAGGTGCCCGCGCTGTGCCAGGCCATGCGGACCATGAACGGGCCGTAGTGGCCGAAGTCGGCCGGCCACCAGTCCTGGGAGGTGGTCAGCACCTCCTCGATGTCCCGTTTCACCGCCGGAAGGTCCAGGCTCTTGAAGGCCTCGGCGTAGTCGAAGTCCTCGCCGAGCGGGTTCGCCACGGCCGGGTTCTTGGCGAGGATCTTCAGGTTGAGCCGTTCCGGCCACCACTGGCGGTTGCCGCCGCCCTGGGTCGGGTGCAGGGCACGGTCATGGGCGACGGGGCAGCCGCCGGTCGCTTCCTCCGCCTTCGCGTCTGTGACGATCGCGTCGTGGTTCTCAGTCATGGCAATCCTTCCGAACGGTGCGGAACGTGGTGCTCAGGAACTGCGGCCGGTGGAACAGGCGGGGCAGGTGCCCCAGTACACGATCTCCGCCTCGTCGACGGCGAAGCCGCGGTCGTCGAATGCGGTCAGGCAGGGCGCGTCGCCGACGGCGCAGTCGACGTCGGCGACGACACCGCACGAACGGCACACGAGGTGGTGGTGGTTGTCGCCCACACGTCCCTCGAACCGGGCCGGATGGCCGGCCGGCTCGATCCGGCGCACGAGACCCGCCGCGGTCAGCGCGTGCAGCGCCTCGTAGACGGCTTGCAGGGAGATGTGGCCCACGCGATCGCGCACTTCGGCGGCGATCGCCTCGACGCCCAGGTGGTCGCCGTCCCGGACGGTCTCCAGCAGCGCGACCCGGGCTGCCGTCACGCGCAGACCGGCACCGCGGAGCTCCTCGGCGGTGGTCGGACTCGGGGAGGCGGTCACGCGCCGAACCTACGTGACAAACACGAGGGGTTCAAGGAAACGAACGATGCAATTCAAGGACCCACGCCGAGCCGCCGAGCCGCCGAGTCTGTCGTCGTCCGGTCGTCCGGTCGTCCAGTCGTCGGGGCGTCGGGTCGTCGGGGCGTCCAGGTCCGGCCGGGTGAGAGCGAATGCCCACAAAAGGCACACACCCTCTATAAAGTGGTGAACCCGGCCTCCGTCATCGCGAGGCCAGTCGAGAGGGACCCCGGTGGAGCTGGACGCCGTCGCCGACGAGCTGTACGCGCTGCGGCCGGAGGAGTTCGTGGCCGCCCGCGCCCGGTACGCCCTGGAGGCCCGCACCTGCGGCGACAAGGACCTCGCCCGGCGGATCGGCGCGCTGCGGCGGCCGAGTCTGGCCGCCTGGGTCAGCAATCTGCTGGTGCACCGCCTGCCGGAGGAGGTCCAGTCGCTGCTGGCACTCGGCGAGCAGCTGCGCCGCGCGCACCGCGAGCTGAACGGGCCGGGCCTGAGGACGCTGGCCCGCCGGCAGAACGAGGTGATCGGCGCGCTGGGCCGCCGGGCCGGGCAGCTGGCCGCGCAGGCCGGGCACCCGGTGGGCGAGGGCGTCCGGCGCGAGGTCGAGGGGACCCTGCACGCCGTGCTCGCCGACCCGGACGCCGCGCGCGAGTGGGCGGCGGGCCGCCTGGTGAGGCCGCTCGCCCCGGCGGTCGGCTTCCCGGCGTCCGACGAGACCGCGCTCGGACACCGGCCCGCCACGACGGCGGCCACGCCGGCGGCCGCGCCGGAACGGGCTCGCGACGAGCGACCCCCCAGCCGCACGGACCGTGCCGGGGACGCGGAGCGGCGCCGGCTCCTCGCCGAGGCCCGCAGGCAGGCCCGGGACGCCGAGCGGGAGCTGCGCGTCCGGGAGAAGGAGGCGCAGGCCGCACAGCGGGAGGCGGAGGAGGCCGGCTCCAGGCCGGCCCGGCTGGAGCGGCGCGCCGGTGAGCTGCGCGAGGAGCTGCGCCGCGTCCAGGACGACCAGCGGCAGGCCCGGGCCGACGAGCAGGCGGCCCGGCAAAGGGCCCGACGGGCCGACCGGGAGGCGCGCGAGGCCCGGCGCCGCGCGGCCGAGGCCGCGGCTCAGCTCCGGCGGCTGACCTCCGGCTGACGTGCCGCCCCGCAGCGCACTTGACCGGCTGACGCGCCGCCCCGCAGCGCGCCTGACGCCGCGGCAGCCGGTGGCGTCCTCACCTGTTCGGGGGCAGGCGGTCCCGCCGTCCGTGGCATGCGCGGTGGTCGGTCGTTCGGCAGCCGTGTGAAGTTGCCGCCGCGGTGTGAGGGACCGGGGGCGGACGGGCAACGTACCCCTTCATGCCCCACGCGTACCTCCTGCGGCAGGTGATGCCATGACCACGGCGACGACCCGCGCGCTCCGGACTCCGCCCGCGAGAGGCGACGCGGCGACCGCCAGGCTCTCTCCGCCCGGCGCCGTGCCGTCCCTGCCGTCGCTGACCGGACTGCGCTGGGCGGCGGCGCTGCTGGTCTTCGGCCTGCACGTGCACAACTTCGGCTACTTCGGCGGCACCGGTGGCCGCCTGATGTCGTGGGGGTTCGGCTCCGGCGCCACCGGGGTGTCGTTCTTCTTCGTGCTCTCCGGATTCGTGCTGACCTGGTCGGCGCGGCCCCGCGACCGCGTCCTCGCCTTCTGGCGGCGGCGCGCGGCGCGGATCTACCCGGTGCACCTGGTCACGCTCGCCGTGGCGTTCGTCATGGCGTGCACGCTGACGCACCAGGGCCGGCCCACGGTGAAGCAGGCGCTGGCGAACGCGCTGCTGCTGCACTCCTGGTGGCGCCCGTGGTGGCAGACGCTGAACCCCGTCAGCTGGTCCCTCGCCTGCGAGGCGTTCTTCTACGCCGCCTTCCCGCTGCTGTTCCTGGTGCTGCGCCGGCTCGGCGTCCGCGGCTCGACCGCGCTCGGCGGACTGGCGGTGGCGGCGGTCGTGGTGCTCGCCTGGGCCGACGCGCACCACTGGTGGACCCGGTCGATCTACTCGTTCCCGGCCGCGCGGCTGCCCGAATTCGTACTCGGCGCGATCGCCGCGCGGCTGGTGCTGCTCGGCCGCTGGCGCGGGCCCGGCCTGGAGGCCTCGCTCGCCTTGGCGATCATCGGTTACTTCCTCGTGCCGCAGGTCACGCCCGGCTACTCCGCGACCGTCTGCACCATCGCCGGGTTCGCCCTGCTCATCCCCGCGGCGGCCGTCGCGGATCTGCGCGGGCTGCCCTCCCTGTGGCGGCACCGGCGGACGGTGCGGCTCGGGGAGCTGTCGTTCGCCTTCTACATGATCCACCTGCTGGTGCTGCGCGCCGCCGCGCCCCTGCTGGGCGCCCGACCGCACTACGGGGCCGTCGCGGGGCTCGCCGTCACGGCCGCCGTGTTCACCGTGTCGCTCGCCCTGTCCTGGGCGCTGTACGAGGGGGTGGAGCGCCCGGCCCGACGCCTGCTGCTGCGCTCCCGCTCCCGCCGGCCGGCCGCGCGGCCGCAGCCGGTCCCGGCGCCGCAGTCGGAGGGGGTCCCCGCCCGCCGGGAGGTCCCGGCGCCGGTCCGGGACTGACAGCGCCCCGCCCCCGCACACGGCGCCGTCCGCGCGACGCACGGAAGCACAGGGCAAGGGGGCAAGGGGGCACGAGAGCACGAGGGCGTCACCGAGCCGTGCGGCTCCCCTCCTGGGCGCCTGCGCCGGTGTTCCCCCGGATCACCCGGTTCGTCCCGTGCCGGACCGGTCCGGCGGGGCGCCGTGGATCGCGCGCGCGAGTGATGTCCGCAACAGCCGGGAGAGCCCGACGGGTTTCGGGGTAGGCGGCTCACCGACACCGGCCCGGCGGCGCACACCGGCGGGCCGGTCCTGCTCGTACACACCGAAGGAGCCGTGTCGACGTGCGCGGGAGACAGACCGCGGTGAACCGGCGGCCGGCAGCCGGCCCGTCCACCGCCTCCACCGCCCCTGCCCGGAAGCCGGCAGCCGTCTCCGCCGGAACCGGACGGGACCGGTCGCGCTCCCTGCGCGGTCCCCGGCGCCCGGGCGGGGAGCCGCACCGGCCGGATACCCGCCGGCGGGTACGCCCACACCCCCTGTCCGCCGGTGGGCTCGGCGGACAGGGGGTGACGTGGGACAAGGGTTTGGCCAGGCCGGAGGCCGGGGGCTACGGTGGGCGGTCGGCATTGATCGGCTCCGGGCAGCCGGCCGACCGCGGCGGCACCTGGTCGTGTGAGAGGAGAGGATGAGAGTGCCGGAGCAGGACGCGGCCGAATCGGCGGCGCAGGTGGTGAGTTCCTTCCTGGAACAGCGCCGCGAGCAGATCGCCCAGAGATGGGCCGACGCCCCCATGTTCCGCACGGTCTTCACCGTCTCCCGCGACGAGGCGGTCGAGGCGTGCAAGGCCGTGGTGGACGCGCTGTCCGAAGTGGCCGTCACCGGGCGGCTGGAGGACGTCGGGGCCCCCGGTTTCGACACCGTGCGCGACCAGCTGGGCCGCATGTCCGCGACCCGTGCCCGCACCGGGTACACCCCGGCGCAGATCGCCGACGAGGTGGCGGCACTGCGCGCACCCGTGACCGACCTGCTGCGCGAGGAGTTCGACGACCCGTCCGCCGCCCTGGCCCAGGAGTGCGTGCTGGTGCTCACCCTGCTGATGGGCACGCTGCGCCTGGTGGTGATGGAGACGGCGCTGGACGCGAACGCGGAGCTGATCGAACGGCAGCGGCAGCAGCTGCTCGAGGTGGCCACCCCGGTCATCAAGCTGTGGGAGGGCACGGTCGCCGTACCGCTGATCGGAACCCTGGACAGCGCGCGCAGCCAGGTCGTGATGGAGTCGCTGCTGGAGGCCATCGTCGACCAGCGCGCCCGGTACGCCATCCTGGACATCACCGGGGTGCCGACGGTGGACTCGCTCGTCGCGCAGCACCTGATGAAGACGGTGGCCGCCGCCCGGCTGATGGGCGCCGAGTGCATCGTCTCCGGGATCCGCCCGGCCATCGCGCAGACCATCGTGCAGCTCGGCATCGACCTGGGCTCGGTGCTCACCCGCGCCTCGCTGTCCGACGCGCTGGCCTACGCCCTGGGCAAGCAGGGCATCGAGGTGTCCCGTGCGGACGCGGGTGCGAGTGCCCGGTGAACCAGTCCACTCCCGGTCAGCCCGCCCAGGTGCCGGTGCTCGCCCTGGGCGACGTCCTGCTCGTCTCCCTGCAGGGCGAGCTGCACGACGGCCTGGCCGAGCAGCTGCAGCACGACATCACCAGCCGCATCGCCACCAGCCGGGTGACCGGTGTGGTGATCGACATCTCCGGTGTGGACATGGTGGACTCGTTCCTCGGCCGGGTGCTCGCGGAGATCGCCTCCACGGCCCGGCTGCTGGCGGCCCGTACCGTCCTGGCCGGGATGCGGCCCGCGGTGGCGATCACCCTGGTGGAGCTGGGGCTCACGCTGCCCGGCCTGGTCACCGCCCTGGACGTCGACCGCGCCATGGAACTGCTGTCCCAGAGGGGGAGCTGATGCAGGCGTCCGGCCAGGCGTCCGCGACGAGCCTGCCCATCGGCTCGGACGCGGATCTCGCCTGGGTCCGGCAGCAGGTGCGGCAGTGCGCGGCGCAGCTCGGCTTCGGCCTGGTGCAGCAGACCAAACTGGTCACGGCCGCCAGCGAGCTGGCCCGTAACACACTGGTGCACGGCGGCGGCGGACGGGTGGAGATCTCGCCGCTGGACAACGGCCGCCGCCGCGGGCTGCGGATGCGCTTCATCGACAGCGGTCCCGGCATCCGCGACCTGGAACTGGCCATGACCGACGGGTACACCTCCGGCGGGGGCCTCGGGCTGGGGCTGAGCGGAGCGAAGCGGCTGGTGCAGGAGTTCAGCGTGGACACCCGGCCCGGCCGGGGCACGACCGTCACGGCCGTCGCCTGGGTGACCCCGGTGCCCGCGTCACGTGCGGGGGTGGAATGAGCCGGGTCTGGGAGATCCCGGTGCACGACTCCACGCGGGTCCGGGACGCCCGGATGGCGGCCCGAGAGGCGTGCGTGGAGGCGGGATTCGTCCCGCAGCGCACGGCGGACGCCGAGCTGGTCGCCACCGAGCTGGCCACCAACCTGCTGAAACACGCGGGCGGGGGCCGCATGGTGGTGAACCTCGTGGCACCGCCGGACGACGCCGCGCGCACCTCCGTGCAGGTGTTCTCGCTCGACCACGGGCCGGGCATCGCCGACGTGGCCGCCGCGCTGCGCGACGGCCACTCCACCGCCGACGGCTCGCTCGGCGCGGGTCTGGGCAGTTGCCTGCGCAGCGCGAACGCCTTCGATCTGCACAGCCTGCCGGGCCGGGGGACGGTGGCGGCGGCCCGGATCGATCCGGAGCCCGGCGGGCGGGGAGCCCCGCAGACGCGGCTGCCCGTGGGCGGGATCACCGTCTCGCTCGGGCAGGCCGAGCAGTGCGGTGACGCCTGGGGCTGTGTGCGCTCCGACGGCCTGCTGACCCTGCTGCTCGCCGACGGTCTCGGGCACGGCCCGAAGGCGGCGCACGCGTCCGCCACGGCGGTGGCGGAGCTGCGCCGCACCGCGCACCTGCCGCCGGTGGACATCCTGCGCCGGCTGCACACCGTGCTGCGGCGGACCCGGGGCGCCGCGGTCATGGTGGCCCAGGTGGACTCCGAGCGTGCGGAGCTGAGCTTCGCCGGCGTCGGCAACGTCGGGGCCCGGGTGCGCACCGGGGACGGCTGGACGTCCCTCGTGTCCCATCCGGGGATCGTCGGGGCCTACTTCCCGGCGCACGTCCCCTTGCGCCGGGTGCCGTGGCGCCGGGACAGTCTGCTCGTTGTGCACAGTGACGGACTGCCCAGCCGCTGGACGCCGCCGGAGGACCTCCGGCTGCTCGCCCACGACCCGTCGGTGGTGGCCGCGGCGATCCTGCGCGACGCAGGCAGCCCCGCCCGCCCCGTACGCGACGACACCAGCGTGGCCGTACTGGCCCCCGACCGCCGGACCAGCGCCGATGACAGCCGCCTCTGAGACCTGGACCATCGCCTCCGCCGCCGACGCGGCCCGCGCCCGCGCCGTGCTGGCGCGGCTCACCGCGGCCGCCGGCGTGAGCGCGCTCGACCGCGCCCGTTTCCTGACCGCGCTCGCCGCCCGGCTGCGCGGGAGCCTCGGCGCGGGCGGCACGGCGCTGACCGTGACCGCCGGCGCGGACGGCGAACTGCGGGTCGCCCTGGGCGGTCCGGAGCCCTGGCAGCACTCCCTGGCCTGCCCCTCCCCCGTCGCGGGGCCGCTGCCCGCCCTGGACGAACCGGGGCTCGCCGAGGCGCTGCTGGACGCCGACGAGGACGCCGCCGCCCTGCTGGCCGCCCTGGACGAGACGGAGGAGCTGGTCCGGTTCCACCGGGAGGAGCTGCACCAGACCAACCAGGGCGTGCTGGCGCTGCACGCCGAGCTGGAGGCCGCGGCGCTGGCGCAGCGCGAGCTGCTGGAGGCGGAGCGGGCGGCGCGCGCGGAGGCGGAGAAGGCGCGCCGGCTGCTGACCTTCCTGGCCAACGCGAGCGCGGTCCTCCACGCCTCCCTGGACCACGAGGACATCCTGCGCCGGCTGCCCGAACTGCTGGTGCCGGAGTACGCCGGGCACGTGGACGTCTGGCTGATGGACGACGAGCGGACCCCGCCGGGCACGCGGGCGGCGGCCACGGTGGCGGCCGCCCGCACCGGCCGCCCCCAGTACGCGGGCCCGCGCCCCGGTGAGCTGCCGGGCGTGGACGACCTGCCGGCCTCGGCGCTGTCCCCGGACCGGCCGCTGCTGTGCCTGCCGCTCGGCGCGCGCACCGTGCAGGGCGTGCTGACGCTGGCCGCGCCGGGGGACCGCTTCGACCCGGACACCACGGTGATGCTGCTGGAACTGGCCCGGCGGGCGGGTATCGCCCTGGACAACGCGCGCCGGTACGAGCAGCACCGGGAGGTCGCCGAGGCGCTCCAGCGGGCCCAGCTCACCGAGCTGCCCGCCACACCGGGGCTCGACCTGGCCGCGCGCTACCTCCCGGCGACGCACGGCCTGAACATCGGCGGCGACTGGTACGACGCCTTCCCGCAGCCCGACGGCAGTGTGCTGGCGGTGATAGGGGACGTCACGGGGCACGGGCTGCGCGCGGCGGTCATCATGGGCCAGTTGCGCACCGCCCTGCGCGCCTACGCCGTCGAGGGCAACGGGCCGGCGCGGATCCTGACGCTGCTGCACCGGATGCTCCGCCACCAGTTGCCGGAGCTGTACGCGACCTGTGCGATCGCCCGGTTCACACCCGGCGAGGCCGGGGTGGTGTGGGCGGGGGCCGGGCATCCGCCGGCCGTCGCGCGCGGGCCGCTCGGCGAGGTGCGGGTGCTGGACGCGAAGCCGGGCATCATGCTGGGGGTCCCGGTGCCGTACGAGTACGAGGAGCACACCGTCGAGCTGCCGGTGGGCTCCACCCTCGCGCTGTACACGGACGGGCTGGTGGAGCGACGGTCGGCGGGGATCGACGCGGGCATCGACCGGCTCGCGCAGGCGATGGGGGCTCTCGGCGCGGCGGACCTGGAGGACCTGGACACGGCGGCCGACTCGCTGCTGAAGCCGATGCTGCACGACTCCGAGCACGACGACGACATCTGCCTGCTGCTGTGCCGCACCGGCCCTCGGTGACCGGTCGCGTCCGGTGCCCGGTCCGGAGGCGGTCGCCGCGTCCGGTGCCCGGCGCGGGGCGGTCGCCGCGGGGGGCGGGACGGCCGGGACGGCTGCCGGGCGGCCCGGCCGTGCGCGTGCGTGCCGGGGTCCCCGGGCCGGAGCGTCCGGAACCGGGAGCCACGGGGACTTCCGGTCGGGGTGAAGTCGGACCGCCTCCATGTCGCGTTGCCGGGACAGTGGGCCCGCCGGACGCGCTGGCCCGGACCCGGGGACCGTCGGCGGGCGCGTGTCCTCCTGCCGAGACGGCGCTCGTCAGGAGGGCCGGTCGCGTACCCGCGGCGGGCCGCGCCGGCCGCCCGCACTCGCCACCCTAGGCGCTGCCGGCGGCCCGCGCAGGTCGGCTCGGGCCGGACGCGGCGGTGCCGGTGCCGTGGGCGCGGGCGCCGATGCGCGGGGCGGCCGGGTCAGGGGCGCGCCACGACCCGCAGCATCTCCAGGGAGGGGTCCGCCGCGCCCGCGATGAGGAAGCCGTGGGCGACCCCGCTGCGCAGGTGGTCCAGGACCTCCGCGGTGATCACCTCGCCGGGCGCGACGACCGGCACGCCCGGCGGGTACGGGCAGATCATCTCGGCGGCGATCCGGCCCACGGCCCGCTCCGCGGGCACCTGCTCGGCGGGGCCGAAGAACGCGTCACGGGGCAGGAGAGCCTGCTCCAGTTCGAGGGTGCCGGGCTCGGGCAGACGCACGTAGGGCTGCCGCTCGATGGAGTCGGCGTGCTCGACCAGCGAGCGCACGGACTCCACGAGGAGCTTCTCGGTCTCGTCGTCGTCGGCGCAGGTGATGGAGGCGCTGATCCGGCAGGTGTCCGAACCGCCCACGTCGATGTGGCAGTTGGTGCGCAGCCACTCGGACGCCTGCATGCCGCTGATGCCGAGTTCCCGCACGTCGATGACGATTTTCATGGGGTCGAACTCGGCGGCCAGGCCCGCCTCGACGATCTCGCCGCCCATCACCCGCAGCCCGGGCAGCTCGCGCAGCTGCGCGCGGATGCGTTCGGCGCGGTGCAGTGCCGTGTCGAGCAGGTCGCGGCCCTGTTCGACCATCTGCCGCCGCCAGCCGTCGAGGGAGGCGTACACCAGGCTGGACGCACTGGTGGTGCCGAGCAGGTCCTCGCGCTGCTTGAGCACGTCGGGCGAGACCCGGTCGTGCTGGAGGTGGAAGACCGAGCTCTGTTCGACGGCGCCGCCCATCTTGTGGACGCTGGTGACGACGAGGTCGGCGTCCGCGTCCATGCCCCAGACGGGCAGGTCCGGGTGGAAGGGCAGGTGGGCGCCCCACGCCTCGTCCACGATGAGCGGCACGTCGAAGGCGTGGCAGGCGTCCGCCACGCCCCGGACGTCGGCGCAGGTGCCCCAGTCGGTGGGCGTGATGAGCAGCATGCCCTTGGCGTCCGGGTGTTCGCGCAGCGCCTTGCGCACGTCGTCGGGCTCGGGCGGATGGGCCAGGTGCCGTTCGGCGTCGAACTTCGGGTGCACCCAGACCGGTTCCACACCGTTGATGATGACCGCGGCGATGACCGACTTGTGCGCGTTGCGGGACAGCAGCAGCTTCTCGCCGGGCCCGGCGACCGACAGCATGGCGGTCTTGACGGACAGGGAGCTGCCGCAGGTGGAGAAGAACGCGTGCTCGGCGCCGACCGCGTCCGCCATCAGCTCCTGCGCCTGTTCCAGCACGCCCTGGGACTGGCGGCGGTCGTCCAGCCCGTTGAGGCTGAGCACGTCCGAGCGGAAGACGTCGATGCCGAGGATCTCGGCCACGCGGGGGTCCGTTCCGCGGCCCTGCTTGTGCCCGGGTGGCCCATACGCCACGTCCCCTCGTCGCCGGAACTCCTGCAGAGCCTCCAGGACGGGTACACGCGAGTGATCCATGGCTGTCCTCCAGACGTGCTCGGTGCCGCACACACCGTGTTGCACCGGCCGCGCCCGGCAAACCCGCGGGGCCGTGTCGGGGGGCCGTCCGGTGGAACCCGTCCCCGGCACGGAGTACGTCCGGACCCATCGCGAGGAGGAGTTGTGGCGCTGTACGACCGTGTCCGGGAGGAGGTCGCCCGAAGGGCCGACGCACTGTGGGCGGTTGCGTCGGCCCTGCACGCCGACCCGGAGACCGCGTTCGCCGAGCACCGGGCGGCGGCGCTGCTCACCGGCGAACTGGAGGACGCCGGTTTCCAGGTGCGGCGGGGGGTCGCGGGTCTGCCGACGGCCTTCACGGCCCGCTCGGGCGAGGGGCGGCCGGCGGTGGCGTTCCCTCTGGAGTACGACGCCCTGCCCGGTCTGGGGCACGCTTGCGGGCACAACCTGATCGCGGCGGCCGGTCTCGGGGCCGCCCTGGTCGCGGACGCCGTACGGGACGGCGCCGGCGGCACGGTCCTCGCGGTGGGCACGCCCGCGGAGGAGGGCGGCGGCGGGAAGGCGCTGGAGGTGGAGGCCGGTGTCTTCGACGGTGTGGACGCCGCGCTGATGTTCCATCCCGGCGTGTACGACTGGGTGCGGGCGCCGCTGACCGCGCAGGAGCAGTACACCGTCGCCTTCCGGGGCCGGGCGGCGCATCCGACGGGCAACCCCACCGAGGGCGTCGACGCGCTGGCGGCGCTGATCGAGTTGTTCAACGTGCTCACGGGACTCGGCCGGCGGCTGCCGGAGGGCTCGCACGTGCAGGGGATCGTCACGCACGGCGGTACGGCCACGAACATCGTCCCGGACTACGCCGAGGGCCGTTTCGGGCTCCGGGCCCTCACCACCGCCGCCCTGGACGACCTGGCGGCGCGACTGCGCACCGCCGCCGAGGGGGTGGCGCTGGCGACCGGCACGTCCGTCGCGGTGGAACGCGCGAGCGTACGGTACGAGCACTTCCGGGACAGCGCGGTGCTGTCCGAGCGGTTCGCGGGCCATCTGGAGCGGGCCGGGATCACCCTCACGCCGCCTGCTCCCGGCGTCTACCTGGGGTCCTCCGACATCGGCAACGTCAGCGGCCGGGTACCCGCCATCCATCCGTTCGTCGCCATCATGGGCGCCGACGGCTCCGACCACACCCCGCGGTTCGCCGCCGCGGCGGCCTCCGACCGCGCCCGCCGGGTGCTCCTCGCGGTGGTGGAGGCGCTGGCCTGCACGGCGACGGACGTCCTGGGCGACGCGGAGCTGCGCACCGGCGCCTGGGAGGGCCTGCGCCGGTCGGCGTCCTGACCGCCCGGCCGCCCGGCGGGCCGGCGGTGTCGCGGTGCGTCGGCCCGCCTTACGGCGGGCGTCCCGGACGGAGCGGTGCTCCGTCCGGGACTGACGGGCGGCCTACGGGAAGGACGTCACCTTGGACGGGACCGTGCTGGTCCCCGAGGTGGGCGCGCCGGTGTTGTTGACGACGTGGGCGTACTGGCCCATGCCGCCGAGCGAGATCACCAGCAGGTCGTGCATCTTGATGCCGGCGGTGGCGGGCACCTGGAAGCCGTGGGCCTGGACGATCGACGGATCGGCCGTGAAGTTGCAGTAGCTGCCCAGTCCCCAGGCCTCGTGGGTGGCGACGGAGTCGGCGACCTTGTAGGCCGCGTAGCCGACGATGCCGTCGTGGGTGACGGCGGCGGCGTTCGGGACGTCGTACGCCTTCTCGTTCTGGAAGAAGATCGTCCGGCCGCGTTCCCCGTTCCAGTAGACGTCGTACTTGTTGAAGTGTTCGACGAACAGGCCGGTGGCCAGGACGTCGTTGCCGTTCACGCGCAGTCCGTAGTCGGCCCGGTTGGTCTCCCAGCCGACGCCGCTGCCGTGGTCGGCGCGCCAGATCCAGGTGTGGTCGATGATGACGTTGTTGCTGTTGACCACGACGGAGTCGGTGGCGAGGCCGGGGCCGGCGCCGCCGACGCGGATGAACACGTCCTGCATGCTGGTCGGGTTGGCGGAGTGGTCGGCGGTGGAGCCGGGGGCGCCGATCCGCAGCAGGGCGGCGGACTTCACGGGGCCCGCGTCGATCAGGAAGCCCGCGAGCCTGACGCCGTCGACGTCGGCGACGTGCATCGCGTCGACGCCGTTGTCCGGGACCAGGGTGGCGAGGCCGAGTCCGAGGACGACGGTGCCCGCGCGGGTGACGTCGATGGTCCGGTCGAGGTGGTAGACGCCGGGGGTGAACAGGAGGTTCAGGCCCTGGGCGAGGGCCTGGTTGATGGTGGCGGCCGTGGCGCCGGGCTTGACGACGTAGAACTGGTCGAGCGGGATGGAGGTGCCCGCGTTCGCGGGCCAGGACACGCCCCGGGCGGCGGTGCGCTTGGCCGGGACGAACACCTTGTAGGCGGAGCCGTCCAGGTACAGGAACGGCTTCTCGCGGGAGACGGGGGTGGTGTCCAGCGTGGTGTACGGGCCGGTGTCGAAGTTGGTCGCCGGGGCGCCCTGGACTCCCGAGAACGTCATGTTCCACACGCCGTTGGTCCAGCCGCCGACCGAGCTGTCGCGGGTGTACCACTGCTGCTGGGAGTACGGGCCGACGGTGCCGTCGATCTTCGAGTCCGCGATGTAGCCGCCGGAGGCCCAGCCGTAGCCGTTCGGGGCGAGGTTGAGGCCGCCCTGGACGTGGATGCGGCGGAAGGGCGCGGCCTGGGCGACGGCCCACCGGTCGGTGCCGTTGACCGGCTTGAGGGCGAGGTTCTCCGCCGAACGCCAGAAGTTCTGGGTGGCGTTGCCGTTGAACCAGCCCGCGTCGACGGTGATGTCACCGTTGATCTGCGTGTCGTCGGGGTTGAGGCCGAGACCGGAGATGGAGGTGTAGAAGCCGAGCTGGGCGTTGATGCCGTTGTAGGTGCCCGGCTTGAGCAGGAACTGGTAGCGGCCGGAGCCGAACTGGGCGGACTCCTGGCGGGCGAAGACCTCGTCGAACTTCTGCTGGAGGTTCGGGGTGGAGGGGTCGACCACGATGACGTTCGGGCCGAGGTCGCCGCCGCCCTGGACGGGCGGGACGCCGGTGTCGCCGGTGTGCACCGCGACCTCCCACAGCGAGTAGCCGTAGCCGGTGCCGCGTGCGGTGCCGTAGACGCGGACGTACCGGCCGGAGCCGCTGATGTCGTAGGAGGCCGTGCCGCCGGTCGCGCCGGCGACGCTCTTGAGGGTGTTCCAGGTCTGCCCGTCGGTGGAGGCCTGGATCCGGAAGTCCTTGCCGTAGGCGGCTTCCCAGTTCAGGTCCACCTTGCACAGGTCCTTGACGGAACCCAGGTCGACCTGGAGCCACTGCGGGTCGGCGGCCTGGCTGGACCAGCGGGTCGAGGTGCTGCCGTCGAAGGCGGCGGAGGCGGGGGTGCCGGCGTTCTCGGTGGAGGAGGCGGAGGCGGGCCTGCCCTGGGCGGCGTTGGCGGTGCCGCAGCCGGACTGGCTGCCGCCGGCCGCGCTGCCGAACACCTGGAACTCCCACAGCGAGTAGCCCCAGGAGGTGGCCCGGTGCACGCCGAGCATGCGTACGTAGCGGCCCTGGCCGGAGACGTCGAGCGTGTCGACGCCGCCGTCGGAGCCGGTGACGGACTTCAGGTCGGTCCAGGCGTTCCCGTCCCCGGATATCTGGACCTTGTAGTCCTTGCCGTAGGCGGCCTCCCAGTTCAGCACCACCTGGGTGACGGTGGCGGTGCCGCCCAGGTCGACCTGGTACCACTGGTCGTCGCCTGCGGCCGAGGACCAGCGGGTCCCGTTGTCGCCGTCGACGGCCAGGGCGGCGGCGGTGGCGGAGTTCTCCTCGGACGACGCGGTGGCCGTCCGCCCCTGTGACAGGGGGGCTTCGGCCGCGACGGCCGATGGATGGGCGGTGGGCAAGGTGATCAGCGCTGCCGTGGCGGCCAGCGCGATCCCCAGGGATCTCAGTCTCATTTCGGCGGCTCCAGACGGCTCGGGGGCCGAGCTTCCGGCCCCACGGCTTAGTTCATGTTTTGATTTAAGGGCTGAACCAACCGGGCCACAAGCCTTCGGGAGTCAACAACTGCAACTGCTACGCCGAAGCGGCGCCGGCACTGCGGAACGACGCGGTCCCTCGGGGCAACGCGCCCCCACCGCCTGCTTCCTGACGGGACGGCAGCAGGTCGGCGTGCGTCCCCGCGCCTGCCGCGCGGGCCGGGCCCCCTGCACCGGCGCGCGGGGAGACGCCGTACGCGCAGGTCACCGTGCGGCTCACTGGATGCGGCGGTCCGGGCCGGCGCCCGCGAGCCTCGGACCGGGCGCGGCCGCCGCCGCGCCCGTGGGGGCCACCGTGCTTCCGGGGACCGCGGAGCTCGCGGGGGCCGCCGTCACGGCCGGGCGGGCGGCACCGCCGGGCGGGCGTCGGGCTCGCCGGGTGCCGGCGGTCCCGCGGCGGGGCACCCGCTCGCTGCGGGCGGCGGTCCGGGGGGTGCTCGGGTGGTCGGGCCCGGCGGTCGACCGGGTCCCGGGCAGGGTGGGCGCCGTCACCCGAGGGGGCGCGGCGACCGGCCGGCCGCCAACGGCAGTTCCGTCAGCGGCGGAGGCTCGTGCGGCGCCGCGGACAGCTGTGTGTTCCAGGCGAGCTGGCGGATCAGCTGGGCGTGCGGCTCCGCGGGCCGGGCCGCCGGGGCGGCCGGGCGGGACGGGGGACGCCTGCCGCGGGAGAGACCGCCGCTGACGCTGATGTTGTGCTCCACGCGCGCCCGGCGGTGCCGCTCGTAGCCGGCGAACGCGGTGTGCGGGTCGGGCAGGTCGCGCAGCGCCTTGGCGAGGACGACGGCGTCCTCCAGGGCCATCGAGGCGCCCTGGCCGGTCGCCGGCGAGGCCGCGTGGGCCGCGTCGCCGACGAGCAGGACACGGCCGGCGTGCCAGGTGGTGCCCAGGGGGAGTTCGGTGGCGTTGGTGACCATGATGACGCCGTCGGCGGCCTCGACCAGGGCGGCGGCGGGCGTGCTGTCCTGGCGCAGCAGCGGCAGCAGCTGCTCGCGCAGCACCGCGGTCGGGGCGGCCGGGGCGCGGGCGGGCAGCGGGTCGCCGCCCGTGCGGGCGAACCAGTACGTCTCCCCCGAGGGCGACACCGCGTACCCGAAGGCCGTCTCGCTGCCCCGCACCATCGTGATGACGCCGGCCCGGTCGGACGCCGGTGCGGTGTGCGTGTAGCCGTAGTAGACCCGCTGGCCCGCGTAGGTGGGGCGGACGCCGGGCGTGATCAGCCGGCGTACGGTCGAGTGCAGTCCGTCGGCGCCGATGAGCAGGTCGCCCGTGGCGGTGGCGCCGTCGGCGAAGCGCGCGGTGACGCCGTCCGGGCCGTCCGTCAGGGACACCAGCCGGGCGCCGTGCCGCACCGGGATGCCGCGGCGGGCCGCCTCGCCCTGCAGGGCGGCGTTCAGCTCGCCGCGGCGCAGGCAGCGGTAGCGCAGCGCGGGGTCGTCGGCCTCGCCGAGCGGTCCGTGCGTCACCTCGGCGCCCCGGCAGTCGAGCAGCCGCAGGGAAGTCAGCGGAAAACCGACTGCCGTGACGGCCTCCGCGGCGTCCAGCTCGGCGAGGGCGCGCATGCCGTTGCTCGCCAGGGTCAGGAAGGCGCCGATGTCCTCGGCCGTGTCCGGGTGGGCCTCGAACACGGTGACGTCGTGTCCGGCCTTGTGCAGGCCCAGGGCGGTGGCGGTGCCCGCGACGCCGCCGCCGATCACCAGTACCCTCATCACCTTCGCTCCGGTCACCTACCGCTTTCCGCGCGCCGACAGTGGTCATGTACATCTAAGGACAGCGGCGGGCTCGCCGGGACGTGCGGGGCCGAGATCCGGACAGGCGCAGCCCGGGCAGGACGGTCGCCGCTGCGGGCGCCACGCCGGAGCGCCCGGTACGGGCCGCTGCCCCCACGTCCCCGCGACCCCGGCGCGTGCGCCTCGCGCTCCCGGCCCGCCCCCGGCGTCGCGGGAGCCGGTCTCCGGGGCACGCGCCGGTCCCGTCGTGCCCCGGCACGCCCCCCGCGTGAGGGGTTTCCGGCGGCGTAGCGGGTACTCCCAGGTCATGCGGGTGAGCGTGGTCGATGCGGGGTCGAACGCGGTCCGGTTGGTGATCGCGGATGTGGAGGGTGGCGTTCCGCTGCCGGTGCACACCGTCAAGTGGAAGCTGCGCATGTCCGAGCAGGTCGGCGCGGACGGCACCATCGCGGAGGAGGCGGTGCGGCATCTGGTCGAGTCGGTCGCCGCGGCGGGCGCCACGGCCCGCAAGTGGCACGCGGCGGGCCCGCTGGCCTTCGCCACGACGGTGGTCCGCAACGCCCCGAACCGTCCCGAGGTGCTGCAGCGGGTGGCGTCCGGGACCGGGGTCCGGATGTGCACCCTGCCCGGTGAGACGGAGGCCGAGCTGACCTTTCTGGCGGCCCGCCGCTGGCTGGGCTGGAAGGCGGGCCCGCTCGCGCTGCTCGACATCGGCGGCGGCTCGCTGGAGGTGGCCTTCGGCCGGGGGCGGCTGCCCGATTTCGCCGCGTCGCTGCCGCTCGGCGCGAGCCGGCTCACCCGTGAGTACCTGGCGGTCCAGGACCCGCCGGGACCCGGTGAGCTGAAGCAGCTGCGCCGCCGCATCCGCCACGAACTGCGCGACGTCGCCGCGCGGATCCGCTGGGAGCGTCCGCGCACCGCCGCCGTCAGCTCCCGCACCTTCCAGCAGCTGGCCCGGCTGTGCGGGGCGGCGCCGGGGCGGTTCGGGCCGTTCGCGGACCGGGAGCTCGCCTGCAAGGACCTGCGGGAGGCGGTGCGCACGCTCGCGGCGCTGCCCGCCGCGGAGCGCGCGCAGCTGCCCGGGATCTCCGCGCCGAGGGCCGCGCAGAGCCTCGCGGGCGCGGTCGTCGGGCACACGGCGCTGAAACTCATGGGGGTGCCCCGGGCCGTCGTCTGCCCCTGGGCGATCCGCGAGGGGGTGCTGCTGCGGTACGTGGAGGACGGCGCCGACTGGTGGACGGACGTCGCCGGCACCGACATCACCGCCGACACCGCGGCGCCGTCCCCGGCGGCGCCCCTGCGCATCGCCGGCCCGTCCGCCTGACCGACCGCCCGCCTGCCCCGCGGACGACCCTCTCGCGCGGTCCCGCCCGGCCGTGCGGCGTCCGTACGGTCCCGCCGGCGCTCACGGCGGACCGCTGCCGCCGGAGGCCAGGCGCCCGACGCCTCCGGGCCGGGGCCGGCGACGCCGTGCCTCCACGACCTCGCGGAGCCCCTAATAGGGTTGGCCTCATGGCCAGTGCTCTCTCGCCCCTGTCCCGCGACGACCGCCGCGCCGAGCTGCGGCAGTTCCTGCGCAGCCGCCGGGCCCGGGTCTCGCCGACCGACGTCGGCATGCCGGACGGCGGCCGGCGGCGCACGCCGGGCCTGCGGCGGGAGGAGGTCGCGGTGCTGGCAGGCGTCGGAGTGTCCTGGTACACGTGGCTGGAGCAGGGCCGCGACATCAAGGTGTCCGAACAGGTCCTCGACGCGATCGCCCGGGCGCTGCTGCTGGACTCCGCCGAGCACGCCCATCTGTACCGTCTGGCCGGGCTCAATCCGCCGCAGGCTCCCTCCGCGCCTTCTGCGGCGCCCTCGCCCGAGGTGCAGCGGCTGCTGGACGCCTGGTCGCCGCGGCCCGGCTACATCCGCGACCGCCACTGGAACTTCACCGCCGTCAACGACGCGGCGCGCCTGGTGTTCGGCTACCGCGAGAGCGACCACAACTGCCTGGTCTCCTTCTTCACCAACACCCGTTACCGGGTGCTGCACCGGCACTGGGCCGATACCGCTCCCGATGTGGCCGCTGCCTTCCGGGCCGACGCGGCACGCTACCCGGACGATCCGGAGTTCGGCCGCATCGCCGCCGGCCTGGCCGCGGTCAGCCCCGAGTTCGCCGAGCTGTGGGCGCGCCACGACGTGGCCGAGCACACCAGCGCGGTGAAGGCGGTCGATCATCCCGAGGCCGGGACGATGATCTTCGATGCCACGCTGCTGCCGCTGCCCGAGCACCCTGGGCACCACCTGATCCTGCACAACCCGCGGCCCGGCACCGACACCCGGGAGCGGTTGGAGACGCTGATGCGCCGGCACAACCTGGTGGTGCCACACCCAGGATGAAGGGGCACTGCCCGCCGTGCCGCCGTGCCCCCAGGATCGGTGACATGAACAACAGCAGCACGCAGATGAAGGCAGTGACCATCCCCGCGTTCGGCGAAGCCGAGGTGCTCCGCGTCGCCACCCTGGCGGTTCCCGAGCCCGGGCCGGGCCAGGTCGCCATCGACGTGGCGTACGCGGGCGCCAACTTCGCCGAGGTCCTCTACCGGCGCGGCGTGGTCGACGTGCCGCTGCCCTTCGTGCCGGGCATCGAAGTGGCCGGGCGGATACGGGCGGTCGGCGAGGGCGTCGAGGGTCTGGCCGTCGGGCAGCCGGTGGCCGCGCTCACGATCGTCGACAGTGGTGGCTACGCCGAGGTGGTGATCACCTCCGCGGACCTGGTCGCGCCGCTGGACGGCCTCGGCATCGGGATGGACGTCGCCGCGGCGCTGCCGTCCAACAGCACCACCGCGTTCCTCGTGCTCGACCGGGTGGCCCGGATCGAGCCCGGAGCGAGCGTTCTCGTCCACGCGGCGGCCGGCGGCGTGGGAAGCCAGCTCGGCCAGGCCGCCCGCCTGCTCGGCGCGGGCCGCGTGGTCGGCACGGTAGGCAGCGAAGCCAAGATCGAGACCGCCCGAGGCTTCGGCTACGACGAGGTGATCCTGCGGGACCGGATCGCCGACGCCGGCGAGTTCGACATCGTGGTCGACATGATCGGCGGCCCGGCCCGCCGAGCCGGCCTGGACCTGCTGGCCCCGATGGGACGGCTGGTGGTGATGGGCAACGCCTCGGACGCCGAGGACGTCGGCATCCCGGCCAACGAACTGTGGTTCACCAACAAGACCGTCTCCGGCTTCAACCTGGCCGCCTTCTCCGCCGCCTTCCCCGAGGAGACGGGCCGGGCACTGCGCCGCGCGGTGGCGGCCGCAGCGAAGGGGGAGCTGCGGGTGCAGGTCGCGACCCTGCCGCTGGAGCAGGCCGCCGAGGCCCACCGCCGCATCGAGTCGGGCACGACCACGGGCAAGCTCGTGCTCCAGGTCGCGGCATCCTGACCCACGGCCGTCCCACGCCCTGCCTGGCCGCCCGATCGGCCAGGACAGCCTCGAGAAGGCGCCCTCCTGCCGGCACGCCGGACCCGGCACAGGTGTCGTCACCGACCACGCCGCGCAGACCCACCGGCGAGAGGAGGACCGGGCGACCGCAGCGGAAGTGCTCGGCCTGCCGCTCGTACCGGCGGCGCAGCCTTCGGCATCCGGGCCGGCCGGACGACCGTTCTCCCGGCTCGGGGGTCGCGGTGCGGTCGCGGCGCCCGGCTGCCGCCGGGGACGGGCACGGTGGGCGCCGGGGCGTGTCAGAGGGGCCGCGGGGGACGGGGAGGGGGCGTGGCGGCGTCCCGCCCGGGTCGTGTGCGCAGGGCGCCCACCGTTCTCAGCAGCCGGTCGGCGGGCTCGCGCAGGCGCGGGTGGGCCAGCACCGTGTTCCGCAGGCCGCGCACCGGCCGCCGCCACAGGCGCCGGGCCAGCGCCACCGGGTGCGGGCGGGCGGCGAACCCCTCGCCGACGCGCAGTTCGCGGGTCTTCAGCCAGTCCTTGTACTCCTTGTCGCCGCGCCCGAGGTCGACCAGGGTCACCCCGTGCCGGGCGGCCGCCTCGGCGGTTCGCAGATGCATCATCAAGCCCGGCGAGTAGTAGTGCAGTTCGGGGTCGTAGGCGGTGAACCAGGCCGCCAGCACGGTGCTCGACCGGGGTCCGAAGTGGGCGGCGACCGGGCGGTCGCCCGCGTACAGCACGGACAGCACTCCGGTGAGGTGCTCCTCGCGGACGCCCGACAGATGCTCGACCAGGCCGACGATCCAGGGCCGGGAGAACCGGTCCGCGCGGCCGGTCCGGCGGTACTGGGCGGACTTCCACCGCATGAGGGTGCGCAGCATCCCGGGGTCGCGCTCGTCGAACTCGAACCGCACCTCGCCGACGTCCCGGCCGAGCCGGCGTTCCTTCTTCAGCGTCGTCTTCGCGAGCCCGGGGTAGGTCCCGCGCAGCCATTGCGCATAGGTGCCGTCGCCGGGCTTCACGTCGATCACCGGCGACGCGAACGTGCCGGTGACGTAGGGCCCGAACGGCCGCTGCTCCCGCACCAGGTGGTCGAACTCGAAGATGCTGAGCCCGCAGGCCCGCAGCACCTCCTGCGCGTTCCAACAGACGCCGGGCCGGTGCACGAGGGCCTGGCAGTCGGACAGGCCGAGCCCGATGGCCCGGCCGGTGCCGAACGGCCCCCGTTCGTAGGGCAGGAAGCCGACCGGCTCCCCATCCTCCCGCAGCACCGCGACCCGCGCCCCGGCACGGAACCGGCCGACGCCCTCCGCGAACTCCGGGGCGAGGAAGGGGTTGGCGTACTCGGGTGACTCGTCCATCGCGCGGTGCCAGGCCGTGCGCAGTTCGGACGTCAGCTCGCCGGGTCTGTGGACGGTGATCTCCACGTCAGCTCGACCGCCCCTCGGCCGGCTCCCCGAGCGGCGTGCCGGAGGCGGCACGGGCCGGCGGGTCGTGTGGATCGTGGCTCGTGGACCGCATGCGACCGCTCCCCCCAATGACGCGCCGGGCGCGTCCTGCCGGTGATTCCCGGATCCCTCCCGCAAGGGTGCCCCAGGCGACGGACGGTCCGCCACGGGTTCGGGGACATCGGTGACGAGTCGGACAGACGGCCGCCCGGCCCCGGCGGGGCGGGAACGCCTGCCGGCCGCTCGGCGTGTCCGGGTCGGCACCGCGGAAACAGGGAACAGCGGACACCGCCGCGACCTGCGGGACTGGTGGAAACGGCGGGACGGTCGTAGCGTCGAGTGCACGCGCTCGGACACGGCACGACGGGTGGGAGCGGCCATGCGTGGATCAGTGACGGGAACGGCAATCACCCTTGCGGCAGGCACCCTGCTGACAGCGGCCATGACGACGGCGTCCGCGAGTCCGCCGCCCGCGGTCCACCGGGCCGCTCCACCGCGGCCCGTCCTCGTCGACTGCCTGTGGCACCGCACCGTCCAGCCCACCGACTTCATCCTGGCCTGCGGCGACGGCAACAGCCGGCTCACCGGACTGCACTGGTCGCAGTGGAGCGGGACGAGCGCGACCGCCGTGGGCGTGAACATGGTCAACGACTGCAAGCCGTACTGCGCGGCCGGCACCTTCCGCAGCTACCCGGTCACCGTGCGGCTCGACGGCCCGCAGCCGTGGAAGAAGGACCCCGGCGTGCAGCACTTCACCCGGATGAGCCTCACCTACACCGGCGCCCGCCCGGAGGGCTTCCAGCAGGTCGTGACCTACCCGCTCTGGGACTGACCCGGCCGGCCGTCACCCGGGCGCCCCGTCCGGGCGCCGACAGGTGGGCCGCGCGGGCGACTCCCCGGCCCGGCTCCCGTCACCGGCGGCCGCGTCCCCCTCATGGTGGTGTGACCCAGCATGCCGACGCCCCGTGCGCCGACCGAGACGAGGTCACATGCCCCGATCCCCCCGTGCGGCCGCCACCGCCGTGCTCGCGTTCGGCCTGGTCGCGGCCGCGCCCGCGCCCGGCTCCGAGCCGGTCGTCACCGACGCGCGCGTCGTCGCGCACTTCGACCTCGCCGCCGGGCGGACCCCCGAGAACATCGCGCTCGAACGCGACGGCTCCGCCGACCTGACGTTCGCCTCCGCCCGGCAGGTCGCGCGCGTGGCCCCCGACGGCCGCACCCGCGTCCTGGCGACCCTGCCCGCCGTCGCGGACCCGGCCACCCCGCTGGTCGGCAGCGCCGTCGTCACCGGCATCGCCCGCGCCCAGGACGGCACGCTGTACGTCAACTACGCCACCGGCACCGCCGCGACCGGCATCTGGCGCCTCTCCCCCACCGGCGGCGCGCCGGAGCGGATCGCCGCGCTGCCCGCCGACGGGCTGCCCAACGGACTGGCCCTCGACGAGCGCCGGGGCGTGCTGTACGCGGCCGACTCGGTCCGCGGCACCGTCTGGCGCGTCCCCCGGGCGGGTGGCACGGCCACCGCGTGGGCGGTCGGCGAGGCCCTCGAACCGCTGCGGGCGCCGTCCGCCTCCGGCTTCGGCGCCAACGGGATCAAGGTGCACCGGGACGCCGTGTGGGTGTCCCACACCGGCCGGGGCGCGCTGCTGCGCATCCCCGTCGGCGCCGACGGCGCCGCCGGACCCGTCGAGACCCGCGCCACCGGGCTGGAAGGCATCGACGACTTCGCCTTCCCCGGGCAGGGGCGCAGCGTGCTGGCCGCGCTGAACTCCGGCAGCAGGGTCGTCCTCGTGCGCCCGGACGGCGCCGTCGTCACCGTGCTGACCGCGCGGGACGGGCTGTCGAACCCGACGTCCGTGGCGGTGCGCGGCCGGACCGTGTACGTGCCGAGCGCCGCCTACTCCACCGGCCGGGACCCGAACCTGCTGCTGGCCCGCCTGCGTCAGCTCGTCGACCACCGGTAGGCGGCGCGGGGCGGGCAGGCGGTCCGGCAGGGGCGGCGAGACGCCGTGCGGCGCGCGCCGCCGGCCCCGCAGCCGTGTCGGCTCGGGGGCCGGGCGGGCCGTGGCGTCAGGCCAGTTCGGCGAGCAGATCGCCGCCTTCCACCTGCTGGATGCGGTTGACGGCCAGGCGGGACACCCGGCCCGCCTTCGGAGCGGTGATCGCGGCCTCCATCTTCATCGCCTCGATGGTGGCGATCGTGGCGCCCGCCGCCACCTCGTCGCCCTCGGCGACGGAAAGGGTGACCACACCGGCGAACGGCGCCGCGACATGGCCGGGGTCGGCGCGGTCGGCCTTCTCGGTCACCGGGACGTCGGAGGCGGCGGACCGGTCGCGGACCTGGATGGGCCGCAGCTGGCCGTTGAGGGTGGACATCACGGTGCGCATACCGCGCTCGTCGGCCTCGCCGACGGCCTGCAGCTCGATCAGCAGCCGCACGCCGGGCTCCAGGTCGACGGCGTACTCCTTGCCCGGGCGCAGCCCGTAGAAGAACGCCTTGCTGTCCAGCACGCCGGTGTCGCCGAAGGCCCGCCGGTGCGCCTCGAACTCGCGCGCCGGGCCGGGGAACAGCAGCCGGTTGAGGGTGCTCCTGCGGTCCTTCGCCAGCCCCGCCCGGTCCTCGGCGGACAGCTCGGGCGCCGGCCTGGGCGCGGCCCGCCCCTGGAGCGCCTTGGTGCGGAACGGCTCCGGCCAGCCGCCGGGCGGGGTGCCCAGCTCGCCGCGCAGGAAGCCGATCACCGAGTCCGGGATGTCGAACCGGTCGGGGGTGGCCTCGAAGGCGTCCGGGGAGACCCCGGCGCCGACCAGGTGCAGGGCGAGGTCGCCGACCACCTTGGAGGACGGGGTGACCTTGACCAGGCGGCCGAGGATGCGGTCGGCCGCTGCGTACATCGCCTCGATGTCCTCGAAGCGGTCGCCGAGTCCCAGCGCGACGGCCTGGGTGCGCAGGTTGGACAGCTGGCCGCCGGGGATCTCGTGGTGGTAGACCCGGCCGGTCGGCGAGGCGAGGCCCGCCTCGAACGGGGCGTAGACCCTCCGCACGCTCTCCCAGTACGGCTCCAGATCGCCGACCGCCTGCAGGTCCAGGCCGGTGGGCCGGTCGGAGTGGTCGGTGGCGGCGACGATCGCGGACAGCGACGGCTGCGAGGTCGTACCGGCCATGGAGGCCACCGCGCCGTCCACCGCGTCGACGCCGGCCTGGATCGCGGCGAGGTAGGTGGCGAGCTGGCCGCCCGCCGTGTCGTGCGTGTGCAGGTGCACGGGCAGGTCGAACTCGCGGCGCAGCGCCGAGACCAGCCTGGCGGCGGCCGGGGCGCGCAGCAGGCCGGCCATGTCCTTGATCGCGAGGATGTGGGCGCCGGCCTCGACGATCTGCTCGGCCAGCCGCAGGTAGTAGTCGAGGGTGTAGAGCCGCTCGGCGGGGTCGCTGAGGTCGGCGGTGTAGCACAGGGCGACCTCGGCGACCGCCGTGCCCGTCCCGCGGACGGCGTCGATGGCGGGCCGCATCTGGCCGACGTCGTTGAGGGCGTCGAAGATGCGGAAGACGTCGATGCCGGTGGCGGCGGCCTCCTGCACGAAGGCGTCGGTCACCTCGGTGGGGTACGGGGTGTAGCCGACGGTGTTGCGGCCGCGCAGCAGCATCTGCAGGCAGATGTTGGGCACGGCCTCGCGCAGGGCGGCCAGCCGCTCCCAGGGGTCCTCGGCGAGGAAGCGGAGCGCGACGTCGTAGGTGGCGCCGCCCCAGCACTCCAGGGACAGCAGCTGCGGCAGGGTGCGGGCGACGACCGGGGCGACGGCCAGGAGGTCCTTGGTGCGCACCCGGGTGGCGAGCAGGGACTGGTGGGCGTCGCGGAACGTGGTGTCGGTGACGCCGGTCGCCGGCGACTCGCGCAGCCGGCGGGCGAAGCCCTCCGGGCCGAGTTCCGACAGCCGCTGACGCGATCCGGCGGGCGGCTCGCCGGCGGGCAGCGGCGGCAGCTTCGTCAGCGGGTCGGGCAGGTCGGGCCGCTCGCCGTGCGGCTTGTTGACGGTGACGTCGGCGAGGTAGGTGAGCAGCTTGGTGCCGCGGTCGGCGGAGTGGCGGGCGGTGAGCAGGTGGGGGCGCTGCTCGATGAAGGACGTGGTGACCCGGCCCGCCTGGAAGTCCGGGTCGTCCAGGACCGCCTGCAGGAAGGGGATGTTGGTGGCCACGCCGCGGATGCGGAACTCGGCGACCGCCCGGCGGGCCCGGCCGATGGCGGCCTCGAAGTCGCGGCCCCGGCAGGTCAGCTTGACCAGCATCGAGTCGAAGTGCGCGCTGATCTCCGTACCGGCGTGGGTGGTGCCGCCGTCCAGCCGGATGCCGGAGCCGCCCGGCGAGCGGTAGGCGCTGATCCGGCCGGTGTCCGGGCGGAAGCCGTTGGCGGGGTCCTCGGTGGTGATCCGGCACTGCAGGGCGGCGCCGCGCAGGGTGACGGTGTCCTGGGACAGGCCGAGGTCGGCGAGGGTCTCGCCGGCGGCGATCCGGAGCTGGGCCTGGACCAGGTCGACGTCCGTGACCTCCTCGGTGACGGTGTGCTCGACCTGGATGCGCGGGTTCATCTCGATGAACACGTGGTTGCCGTCCCGGTCCAGCAGGAACTCCACGGTGCCGGCGTTGCGGTAGCCGATCTCGCGGGCGAAGCGGACGGCGTCGCCGCAGATCCGGTCGCGCAGCTGTGGGTCCAGGTCGGGGGCGGGGGCCAGCTCGATGACCTTCTGGTGGCGGCGCTGGAGCGAGCAGTCGCGCTCGAAGAGGTGGATGACGTGCCCCTCGCCGTCGGCGAGGATCTGCACCTCGATGTGGCGCGGGTCCACGACGGCCTTCTCCAGGAACACGGTCGGGTCGCCGAACGCGGACGCGGCCTCGCGGGAGGCGGCCTCGACGGACTCGCGCAGCTGGGCCGGGTCCATCACGCGGCGCATGCCGCGCCCGCCGCCGCCCGCGACGGCCTTGACGAAGACCGGGAAGCCGATCTCGTCGGCGGCACGCACCAGTTCGTCCACGTCGGTGGACGGCTGGGAGGAGCCGAGCACGGGCACCCCGGCCGCGCGGGCCGCGGCCACCGCACGGGCCTTGTTGCCGGTCAGCTCCAGCGTGGCGGCGCTCGGGCCGACGAAGGTGATGCCCGCCTCCTCGCAGGCGCGGGCCAGCTCCGGGTTCTCGGAGAGGAAGCCGTAACCCGGGTAGACGGCGTCGGCGCCCGCCCGGCGGGCGGCGGCCACGATCTCCTCGACGGAGAGGTAGGCCCGCACCGGGTGCCCCGGCTCCCCGATCTCGTACGCCTCGTCGGCCTTCAGCCGGTGCAGCGAGTTGCGGTCCTCGTGCGGGAACACGGCGACGGTGCGCGCGCCGAGTTCGTAGCCCGCCCGGAACGCGCGGATCGCGATTTCCCCACGGTTGGCGACCAGCACCTTGCGGAACATCCTGGATTCCCTTCAGCTGCCCGGCGTCGAGCCGTACCCGCGGCCACCCTAGGGGGCGCCCCGACGGGTGGACGTGCGAAAACCATCACACCGTCGGGGTGTCCGGCGCCACACGGGCGCGCCGGTCCGCTGCCTCGGGCACGGCGCTGCGGCTCGCGGCGGTACGGCGGGGCGGCGCTCGCGGCGGTACGGCTCGCGGCGGGGCGGACCGGATGCCGGCGCCCGGGCGCGAGCGTGCCCGGACGGTACGGCGCCGGGGCGGGGCGCGGCGGCGAGTCAGCGCGGGGCGCGGTCGCGGAGGACGGCGACACCGTCGGCCCCGGGCTCGGCGGCCGGCCCCGCCGGACCGGACCGGCGGTCGCGGTCGGGGTCGGTGTCGCGGTCGGGCGGAGGCGGCACCGACGCGGTCAGCGGGTCGCCGCCGTCGCGTCCGGCGGCCGCCGGCGGCGCGTCGGCCGGGGCGGCGCCCGGAGGCGCGGGTGAGGGGGTGGCAGCGGGGCCGGGGGCCGTGGAGGCGGAAGCCGGTACGCGATCCGCCGGGGTGGGGTTCTCCGGATCAGGGGCCGACGCGGAGCCGTCCGGGGCCGATGCCGGGGCGGAGGCAGCCGGGGCGGGGAGGGGCGCGCGATCCGCCGGGGTGGGGTTCTCCGGATCAGGGGCCGACGCGGAGCCGTCCGGGGCCGATGCCGGGGCGGAGGCAGCCGGGGCGGGGAGGGGCG
>NZ_JBEXTB010000017.1:0-45228 GCF_040613915.1 Streptomyces sp. NPDC006193 | reverse complement strand
CGCGCGATCCGCCGGGGTGATCGCGCCGGCGCAGGCGGTCGGGGCGGACGGGGGCGGGGGCTGTTCCGGCGTGGGCCCGGTGGGCCGCGTCGGCAGCAGGGACCGTACCGCTGCGCGCACCCGCTCGCCGCGGCCGTGCAGGAGTGCGAGCACGATCGCGGCGCCCACCGCGATCAGGTGCTCGCGTCCGGCGAGGTTGGGCACGGCGATGGACTCCCACACCATCGAGCCGCCGGTCAGCGTGAACACGACCGGAGCGCGCCGGATCACCGAGATGTAGGTGAACAGGCCCACGACGGCCGCGGAGGGCCCGGTGTCGAGGACCTGTCCGGCCTCGGGCGGGAGTCCGAAGCCCCACCAGCCGGGCCCCAGCGCGATCATCAGCCGGGCGCTGAGGGTGCCCGCCAGGGTGGTGGCGTAGGCGACCACCAGCGTCCGCCTCCGGCCCAGCGTCAGTTCGGCGAGGGCGAAGGCGAGGAACAGCTGGGTGATGCCCGCCCACACCGGCAGGTCGAGCGCCGGGACGTACAGCGACACGGGAGTGCGCAGCAGGGACAGCCACAGCGGCAGCTCGGCCCTGACGCCGCCGAGCCGTTCCACCCACAGCGCTCCGGTGGGGTGCTGGGCGATGTCGTGGAAGAAGATGACGCCGAACGCGGCGACGAACGCCAGCAGCAGCCCGGACAGTCCGCGCCGCGCGAGCCGCCGCACCGGGTCGGCCACGATGGCGTGCCACTCGCCCCGCAGCGTGCGCCCGGCGCACCGGGCGAGCCGTTCGAGCCGCGGACGCGCCCGCCCGCCGTGCCCTTCAGTCGTCATGGGACACGGCAGCCCGTCGCTCGGGTTCCCCCGTCATGCGCATCGTCTCGTCCCCTTCACCTCGCTCACGGCGATACGACCGCGGAGGCGCTTTTGTCCGCCATCCGTCCGTTCCGGACGCTGTCGGACGTCATCGTATAGATGTACGGATCCCCTCCGGCCGACCCGCCCGTCCCTGCGGGTCGCCGCGCGAGGGCGGGCCGGGGACAGTTCAGCGAGCCGGGCGGGCGGCGTCAAGATCCGCCGGGGAGGCGCGCCGGTGTGGGAAGACCCACAGGCGTGCACCGCGGGACCGGGGGGAATCGCAGGCAACCCGCACCCCGCTGGTTCCGTCCTCCGACACGGGCTCCGATCGAGCCGCGGGGCCGTGCTACGGCCGGCCGAGCCTCCGGCAGCCGTCCGGGACGGCCGGTCCGGCCGGCGGGACGGCCGCGCCCGGCGGCCGGGCCGAGCACGCCTTGACTTCGAGTGCTCTCCACCTCGTAGCGTCGCCGACGAACCGGTGCGCACGCGGCCCCCTCCCCCACCCACCCGGCTCCCCCGCACGGGATGCCGGAAGCCTCGATCCGTCGCTGAATGGAGGGAGGGCCGCGTGCCGTACCGAACGACGATCGAGTGTGCAGGAAAGGACCCCCCATGCAGAAGCGCAGGCTGCGGGAACTCCAGGTATCGGCCATCGGGCTCGGATGCATGGGCATGTCCGCCTTCTACGGCTCCGCCGACCGGGAAGAGGGCATCGCGACCATCCGCCGTGCCCTCGACCTCGGCATCGACTTCCTCGACACCGCCCAGATGTACGGCCCTCTCACGAACGAGTCGCTCGTCGGCGAGGCGATCCGTGGGCACCGCGACGAGTACGTGATCGCGACGAAGTTCAACTACCGGATGGACGACGCCGTGCCGGGCGACATGAGCACGGTGGGCCGGCAGGACGGCTCCGCGGAGCACGTGCGCAGTTCGGTGCACGGCTCGCTGCAGCGTCTCGGCACCGACCACATCGACCTGTACTACCAGCACCGGGTCGACCCGAACGTGCCCATCGAGGAGACGGTCGGCGCGCTGGGCGAGCTGGTCGCCGAGGGCAAGGTGCGGGGCATCGGGCTGAGCGAGGCGAGCGCGGAGACCATCCGGCGGGCCCACGCCGTGCATCCGATCACCGCGGTGCAGAGCGAGTACTCGCTGTGGACGCGGGACGTGGAGGCTGAGGTGCTGCCGGCCTGCCGGGAGCTGGGCATCGGCTTCGTGCCGTACTCGCCTCTCGGCCGCGGCTTCCTCGCGGGCCGCTTCTCCTCCCCCGACGAGCTCGACGAGAACGACTTCCGCCGCTCCAACCCGCGGTTCACGGACGCGAACCTGGAGGCCAATCTGCGGCTGGCGGCGAAGGTGAAGGAGATCGCCGCCGAGAAGGACGTCACCCCGGCCCAGCTGGCCATCGCGTGGGTGCTGGCCCAGGGCGAGGACCTGGTGCCGATCCCGGGCACCAAGCGCCGCACCTACCTGGAGCAGAACGCCGCCGCGGTCGGCCTCGAGCTGACCGCGGAGGACCTGGCCCGCATCGACGCCGAGCTGCCGCAGCCGGCGGGCGAGCGGTACGACGAGGCGGGCATGCGCACGGTGAACCGCTGACCTCCGCACGGCGGACGGCGGACACGCTCCGCCCCGCCGGCGGGCTGCCCGGCGGCCGGGGCGCTCCACGGCGCCGCCCGGCCGGCGCGGACCGCCGGTGCGCCGTCGGCGTCACCGGCGCCGGTGACGCCGACGGCCCGGGACGGCGACGTCGCGGGCCGGAGGGCGCCGGGCTAGCCGCCCCGACGGGCGGCGTGCCGGTCTCACTCCCGCCGGCTGGGCAGGTGGTACACGTGGAACGCCTGCCCGATCACCGGCTGGGCCACGTTGCGGACGCGGACGCCGCCGCTGGTCATGCCGTGCTCGCTGCCGGCGTGGGCGTGGCCGTGCACGGCGAGGTCGGCGCCGCCGGTGTCGATGGCCTCCGCGAGCAGGTAGCTGCCGAGGAACGGGTAGATCTCCAGCGGCTCCCCGGCCAGGGTGTCCGGCACGGGCGAGAAGTGGGTGAGGGCGATCCGCACGTCGCAGTCCTGCTCGTCCAGGTCCTTCAAGGAGGCCTGCAGACCGTCGGCGCACCGGCGGGTGTAGCGGACGAACTCCTTCATGAGCGGTTCGCCGAACTCCCCGGCGCAGCGCCCGACGAATCCGCCGCCGAAGCCCTTCGTCCCGGCGACGCCGATCCGGGCGCCGTCGGCGGTGACGACGGCGGCCTGCCCTTCCAGGACGTGCGCGCCCACGTCCCGGAGGATCGCGCTGACCTCTTCCGGGCGCTCGTCGTGGTGGTCGTGGTTGCCGAGGACGGCGACGACGGGCACCCCCAGGTCCTTGATCTCCCGGGCGACGACCGCTGCCTCCTCCACGGTGCCGTGACGGGTCAGGTCACCGGCGAGCAGCAGGACGTCGGCGCACTCGGGGAGCGTCTCGAACGAGGGGCGCAGCGTGCCCTGGCTCTCGGGGCCCATGTGTATGTCCCCGACGGCCGCGACGCGGATCATGTCAGGTCCTCTCCGTGGTCGGGCGAGGAGGTCCCGGCGACGAGCAGGTCGCAGTGGACCGGGTGCCCCGCCAGTTCCTCACGGGCCATGTGCAGGATCTCGTCCCGGCACTGGGTGGACGGCACGGTGCCGGTCAGCAGCACGGCGTCACCGCGCATCTCCAGCCGTACACCCAGCTCGCCGAGCGGTCCGGAGGCCAGGTGCTCGGCGAGGTGGGCGACGCGGTAGTCCAGGTTCCCGGCCGTCGGCGCGGGCGGCCGGCTTGCGTCGGTCATGGCTGCCCCTTCCGGGCGTCGATCACGTTCAGCCGTTCGAGCAGGAAGAGGAACGCGGCCGCCATGGGCAGGTCGCCGCAGCTCGCGCGGACCTCGTCCCAGTCGACCTTCTCGCGGACGGCGCGGGCCACCGGCAGGACCGACCCGAAGTCGCAGTAGTGCTCCGAGAAGGCACTGATCAGACTGCGGATGAGGTCCGTCGGGGACAGCACGGGCATCAGGACGGAGTCGACCGGCAGCACATGGGCCCGCTCCAGCATGCCGGGCGTGACGGGCCGGTGCGCCAGTTCGAAGATGATGTCGACGTTCTGCCCGTGACAGGTGGTCTTCAGCAGCCAGTCCTCCGGCGGGGTCCGGACCTCGAGACCGGCCTCGCGCAGGGTGGCGGCCACCACGTCGGCGTCGTCGGGCAGGACGCAGAAGTCCGCGTCGTGCTGCAGGTAGCGGCTGCCGCCGTGGGCGTACACGGCCACGCTGCCGGCCAGCGCGAAGGGATGCCCCGCGCGCTTGAGGAGGGCGCCGATCTGCTTGGCGGCCTCCAGGATCGCCTGGCTCCGGTCGTGCGGCAGATCCGGCGACTCCACAGCGGGCGAGCCCTGCTGGTCCGTTCCGTCCGGGGCGAGGCGCAGTCCGGTGACCTCCGTCCGCCGGACGGGGGCGGTTTCCTCCCCGTTGTGCGTCATGACCTCTCCGTTTCAACACCTTCACACCCCGGGGCGGCCTGTTCGGCCCCGGGGGTCGTACGGGTACCCGGCGGACCCGCACCGACACGGCGCACCGCGGAGCGGATCGGGCGCAGCCTGCGCCGGGGCCGTGCGCCGCCGCCGCTCCCCCGGCCGAGCCGCGCGGACCCGGCAACGCGACCGGCGGCGCCACGCGCACCGGGCGCCGCCGCACCGGGACGGCCGCACCCCACCCGCACGGCGGCGCCGCCCGTGACCGCCGGCCCGACACCACCGGCACGCCCGGCACCACGGCATGCCCGACACCACGGGCATGCCCGCTGACTGCCGGGAGCCTCCGCCGGGTCCGCCCGCACCGTCCCGCCGGCGGTGACGCGGCCCGGCGCGGGTGAACCGGGCCGGGACCCGGTGGAGAGCCCGACCGGGGCGTGGCCCCCCTGCGCGGCGGCACGGCCCGGGCGGATCAGGATCCCCGCCGGCACACGGGCGGCCCTGCGGCTCGGGCTTCCGTGGCGGCGCCGACCGTTCAACTCCCCTTGCGGGGAAGTTCAGTCACAAGGGTGGACCCTCACGCCGGCGCGTTGCGAGAATCTGCGGCGCCCCGACAACAGGGAGTCCCCGTGCGTCACTTGACCTCCGCGCTCGCCGCCGCCCTCGGCGCCCTCGCCCTGGTCGTCACCGCTCCCGGCACCGCCGGCGCGAGCGTCCTGCACCAACTGCCGCAGAACGCCGACGGCCTGGAACAGACCTTCTCCCCCGCCTACGACTACGACGGCGACGGCTGTTACGCCACGGCCGCGATCGGCAGCGACGGCACGATCAACCCCGGGCTGCGGCTCGGCGGTGACGTCAACGGACACTGCCACGACTACGCCCAGCTCGCCGACGCCAACACCTACGCGCGCGAGAAGTGCAACAACGGCTGGTGCGCGGTGATGTACGCCAGCTACTTCGAGAAGGACCAGGCGACCCTCGGCCCCGCGGCCATCGGGCACACCCACGACTGGGAGCACGTGGTGGTGTGGATCCGGGACGACGCGGTGCAGTACGTCTCGGTGTCCCAGCACAGCGGCTACCAGGTGGCGGCCCGTTCCTCGGTGCGTTTCGACGGCACGCACCCGAAGGTCGTCTACCACAAGGACGGCATCTCCACGCACTGCTTCCGCTTCGCCGGCGCCAAGGACGAGCCGCCGGAGAACGCCACGGGCGGCTGGTTCTACCCGCGGCTCGTGGGCTGGAACGGGTATCCCGCCGGGTTCCGCGAGAAGCTGCTGAGCGCGGATTTCGGGTCGGCCACGATCAAGATCGAGGACCGCGACTTCGCTTACGCCCTGGCGCACTCCATGCCGTCGGGGATCTCCTTCGACCCCGACGCCTGACGCCCGACGCCCGACGGCGGGCGCCTGACGCCGGACGCCCGGCGGCGGGCGCCGCGCGCCCGCCCCGACCCCGAGCGAGGTTCCGATGCCCGTACGACCGCGGCCGCTCCGGCGCGTGCTCGCCGGCCTGGCCCTGATGCCGGTGCTGCTGTCCCCCGTGGCCGCGCAGGCGGCGCCGGGCGGCCCCGCGCGGGCCCGCTTCGACCTCCAGGCGCATCGCGGCGGCCTCGGCATGACCACCGAGGAGTCCCTGGCGGGCTTCGGCAAGGCGCTGCGGCTCGGGGTGTCCACGCTGGAGCTGGACACCCAGGTGACCCGGGACCTGAAGGTCGTCGTCACCCACGACCGGCGGATCAGCGGTGTCAAATGCCGCGACACCGGCCCGGCCGCGCCCGGCGACCCGCTGTACCCCTACGTGGGCGCCTACGTGAAGGATCTGACGCTGGCCCAGATCAGAACGCTGGACTGCGGCTACCGGCAGTTGCCCGGCTTCCCCGAGCAGGAGGTCGCCCGGGGTGCCCGCATGGCGGAGCTCGAGGACGTCCTGGACCTGGTGAAGGACTACCACGCCCGCGGGGTGAAACTGAACATCGAGACCAAGGTGGAGGCCGGCGCCCCCGAACAGACCGCGCCACGCGAGGTGTTCGTGCGCCGGGTGTACGAGGAGATCCACCGTTCCGGCATCGAACGGCAGGTCACCGTCCAGTCGTTCGACTGGGGCGCGCTCAGGGCGATGCACCGGCTGGCCCCGCGGTGGCCGCTGGTGGCGCTGACGAACTACGACTTCCTGCAGGTCGGCCGGCCCGGCGCGTCCCCGTGGCTGGGCGGCATCGACGCGGACGACTACGGCGGGGACTTCGTCCGGGCGGCCGCGACGGTCCCCGGAGTGACGGCCCTCTCCCCCAACTACGGCTTCCCGCAGACCGGCAAGGTCGGCGATCCGGGCTTCCGTTTCTACTCCGACGCGGCGATGGTGGCGCAGGCGCACGCCCGCGGGCTCAAGGTGGTCCCGTGGACCTGCGACGACCCGGCGACCGTGGCGGCCCTGATGGACCTGGGCGTCGACGGTGTCATCACCGACCACCCCGACCGGGTACGGCGGATCATGGCCGCCCGCGGCATGCCGCTGCCCCGGCCGTACCGCCCGCACGGCCGCGGCCGATAGGGCGTGGGACCGCCGGCCCGTGAGGTCGCCCAGGGCCGGCGGGCCGACGCCCCTCGGTCAGCCGGGCGAGGTCGTGCAGGGCCGCACGGTGCCGCGGTGTCCTCGCGGAGACTCGCGTCCGGGACGCGCCGCCCTCGCGGGCGTCGAAGGCGTGGACGCGGGCGCTCGTGCCGGCCGGGACCCGCCGGGCCGCGACCGCCTCGGGGTCGGGGGACCCGGTGGACGGCGCGCGGCGGCGCCTGCACGGGCCGGGTGGCGCGGGTGGCGTACCAGGGCTCACGGCAGGGGCCGGCCGGCCTCCGTTCCCGTCGTGCGGACGGGGCGGGGCCGGGGTCCGGGAGGTGGGTCGGACCCCGGCCCCGGGTCTGTCACGGCTTGCGGGCGACCGCGCCGTACATCGCGATGTCCTCGTCGCGGACGCCCTGCTCACCGTTGCCGTCGGGATGCCACTTGTGCACCTGGACGATGCCGGGCTCGACCAGCTCCAGGCCCTCGAAGAACGCGTGCGCCTCGTCCAGGGTGCGCAGCCGCATCGGCATGTTGCGCGCCGCGTACTCGCGCGCGACGCGCCCCACCTCCTCGGGCGCGAACTCGGCGGTGCCGATGGACATCGCCAGGTGGCTGCCGGACGGCAGCGGCTCCAGCAGCCGGCGCACGACACCGACCGCGTCGTCCTCGTCGAGCATGAAGTGGACGATGGCGATGACGGTGAGCGCCACGGGCCGGCTCAGGTCCAGGGTCTCGCGCAGTTCCGGGGCCTCCAGGATGGCCGCCGGGTCGCGGAAGTCCGCCTCGATGTAGGAGGTGCGGCCCTCGGGGGCGCTCGCGAGCAGGCCCTGGGAGAGGGTGAGGACGATCGGGTCGTTGTCCACGTAGACGACCCGTGACTCGGGGGCCACGGCCTGGGCGATCTCGTGCAGGTTGGGGGAGGTCGGGATGCCCGTGCCGACGTCCAGGAACTGGCGCATGCCCGCCTCCTCGGCGAGCCAGCGCACGGCGCGGTTCATGAAGTCGCGGTTGGCGCGCATGTGCACCGGAAGGGCGGGCCACTCCCGGGACATCGCGTCACCCGCCTCCTTGTCGGCGGGGTAGTAGTCCTTGCCGCCGAGTATGTAGTCGTAGATGCGGGCGGAGTGGGCGTTCTCGGTGTCGATCCGGGCGGCCGGCCATCCGTTGTCGGGCAACGCCGTGTCTCCCATTCGGTCGGGGTCTGCGGGGGCGGGGGGCTTGCGTCGCAGCGTGCGGGTCACAGCTCCTTGCGCAGTGCACTGAGCAGGCTCTCGGTCCTTCTCGCGGGCGCGGCCTGGGCGCTCAGCCGGTCCAGGGCCTCGCGGTAGACCACGACGTCCTTCTGTCCGTCGAGGTACACGGCCCCGACGAGGCCGCTGAGGTAGGCGATGTCGGGCAGTTCGGGGGCCCGGAACCGGAAGAGGTGGAAGGCGCCGGCCCGCAGGGCGGGATGCGGTCCGTTGGCGAACGGCATGAGCTGCACGGTGACCTGGGGAAGCCGGTTGACCTCGATGAGGTGGTCGATCTGCGCGCGCATCACCTCGGGGCCGCCGACCGGCCAGCGCAGCACGGTCTCGTCCATCACCACCCACAGCCGCGGCGGCGCCGGTCTGGCCAGCAGTTCCTGACGGCGCATGCGCAGGGCGACCCGGCGTTCGGTGGCCTCCGCCGGGGCGTGCGGGTTGGCCGCGGTGAGCAGGGCGCGCGCGTAGTCCTCGGTCTGCAGCAGGCCGTGCACGAACTGGTTCTCGTAGGCGCGGATCTGCAGGGCCGCCTGCTCCAGGCTGAGGTAGGCGGCGAACCAGTCGGGCATGACATCGCGGTAGGTGTGCCACCAGCCGCGCTTGTTGGCCTCGCGCACGGACTGCAGGAACGTGTCGATCTCCTGCTGGTCGGTGACGCCGTAGACCCGCAGCAGCTTCTCGGCGTCCGCCAGGCGCAGCCGGGCCACCTTGGCGGCCTCCATGCGGCGGATCGTGGAGTGGCTGACCCCGATCGCCGCTCCCGCCTCGGCGTAGCCGAGGCCCGCCCGGGTGCGCAGTTCCTCCAGTTGGCGGCCGAGGATCATGCGCAGCACGGAAGGGGCGCCGCCCCAGTCGGTCTCCGCGGTCACGTCCACCCCCTCGTCCGTCTCCGGTCGCCTCGCACGCGATCGCTCGCCCCACCCATTCGATCACGTTCCGACGGAAGCAGCATGCACTTCGCCACTTGCACATTTCAATCTGCCGGTTGCGAAGCGTTGTCGGCGAGTGCCAGAGTGGACGCACTGCTCCGGCAGACCCGAGGAGCAGGCGGCGCGCCCGGCTCGGGGAGACGGGCCGTGCCACGGTTGTCCGGGAGGCGGTGCGTTTCGTTCGCCGCACGAGCGGCCGGCCGGACACCGAACACCCCCCGCACGCAAGGCCGGACGAAAGGCGCACGGCGATGGCTCCGCCCTCCCCGCCACGACCGCACCACGACGGGAGACCGGACCGTCTTCCGCGCGCGCAGGCGTTGTCACCGCTGTCCGCGGTGCCGCTCCCGCAGGAGGCGGCGGACGCCGTGGCCGGCTTCTGCCGGATCCCGGACGGCGGGCAGCGTCCGCACCGGCCGCCGGTCCCCGCCGGGGACCCCGCGCCGGCCGGAGGCGAGCGGGCCGGACGGCTCCCTGGCCCCGACGGCCTCGCCCGGCTCGCGAGCGGGGCCGTGCCCCCCGGCACCGCTGCCCCCGCCCGGCCGGCGCCGGACCACCGCACCGCCGCCTTCGAGGTTCCGGCGCTGCCCTCGGCCGTGGGCGCCGCCCGCCGGACGGTCCGCGGCCTGCTGACGGACTGGGGCGTTCCGGACGGCGTCCGGGACGACGTGCTCCTGGTGGTCTCCGAACTGGTCACGAACGCGCTCGTGCACGCGGCGGGCGAACGGATCGGCTGCCGGCTGCACGGCGCCGGCGGCCGGGTGCGGATCGAGGTCGAGGACCAGGCCGGGGGCCCCACGCTGCCGGCCGCCCGCCGCGCCGGCCCCGACGACCGCAACGGCCGCGGCCTGTTCCTGGTCGAGGCGCTGAGCCTCGACTGGGGGGTGAGACCGGTGCCCGGCCGGTCCGCCCGCGTGGTCTGGGCGGAACTGCCGTCCGGCCACGGCTGACCCCCGCCCGCCCCCTGTCTCCCGGACCGTCCCCCACACCCGTCCGAAGGACCGCCATGCACCACACCGCCCCCGCCCCGACCGCCGTCCCCTCCCCCGCCCCGTCCGCCGACCCGTCCTGGACCCGCACCCACCCCAGGCCCGGCTCGTCGAAACCGGCCGGCTGAACCGCCGCCCGCGCAACTCCCCGCACCGGAAGTCCCGGACCGGCCAACTCCCGTGGCACGTCCTTGCCGTAGCCGAGGTCCTTGTTCGCACGGTTCCAGTTCTCCCACACCTGGAAGCCCTCGTGGATCTCCTGCCGCAGCGGGCGACCTGGCAGGTACGGACAGGGAGTCCCACAAAAGCCGCCTGGAGCCGGCGCGCGAATTGGGGGCGCGGGATGTCGGGGCATAGGTTGACGGCATGGTGGAGGGGACGAACTCCGCGGCGCAGACCATGCCGCAGGGACAGCGGACAAGGGGGCGGCATGCCGCCCGGCGGGTGAAGGACGAAGGCGGGCTGGCTCGTTCGTCTTTGCTGATGGCTGTCGGCACGGTGGTGTCGCGGGCGACGGGGCTGATCCGTCAGGTGCTGCAGGCCGCGGCTCTGGGAACGGGCCTGCTGGCCAGTACGTACAACACAGCGAACACCGTGCCGACGAGCTTGTACACGCTGCTGATCGGCGGCGCGCTCAATGCTGTGCTGGTGCCGCAGCTGGTGCGGGCCCGGGCCACGGAGCCCGATGGCGGGCGGGCCTACGAGCAGCGGCTGGTCACGCTCGTCGTGTGCGTGTTGGGAGTGGGGACGGCGCTGGCGGTATGGGCAGCGCCGCAGATCGTGAGCCTGTACATGCGGGACACCCCGGACGGCCACAAGGCGTTCGAGCTGACGGTGACGTTCGCGCGGTTCCTGCTGCCGCAGATCTTCTTCTATGGCCTGTTCGGCATCTACGGGCAGGTGCTGAACGCGCGTGAGAAGTTCGGCGCGATGATGTGGACTCCCGTGCTGAACAACGTCGTGCTGGTCGGCATGTTCGTCGCCTACCTGGGGCTGATGACGGTGCCCGACCAGGTGGAGGACATCACCGCCGCCCAGGTGCGGCTGCTGGGGATCGGGACGACCGCGGGTATCGCCGTCCAGGCCCTGGCGCTCATCCCGTTCGCCAGGGCGGCCGGTTTCCGGTTCCGGCCGCGCTTCGACTGGCGGGGCACCGGCCTGGGCAAGAGCGTGCACGCAGCGAAGTGGACGCTGCTGTTCGTCCTGGCCAACCAGGTCTCCCTGACGGTGGTCACGAACTACGCCAACGCCGCCGACCAGGAGCTGCCGCAGGCCGGCGCAGGCTACTCCGCCTATACCTACGCGCAGACGATCTGGATGCTGCCGCAGTCGATCGTGACGGTGTCCTTGGTGACGGCGCTGCTGCCGCGCATGAGCCGGGCCGTCGCCGAGGGCCGCATCCCGGACCTGCGCGCGGACCTGTCCCGGGCGCTGCGGATCAGCGGCGTGGTCATCGTGCCCGCCGCCTTCCTCTTCCTCGCCCTGGGGCCCCAGATCTCTTCGCTGCTGTTCGCCCACGGAGCAGCGGATGCCGCCTCAGCCCGCCCACTGGGCCACATGCTGCAGGCGTTCGGGCTCGGCCTCATCCCGTTCTCTGCCCAGTACCTGCTGCTGCGCGGCTTCTACGCCTTCGAGGACACCCGCACCCCGTTCTTCATGGCAGCTTGGAACGCGGGCGTGAACATCGTCCTGGCCACGGCCTGCCATGTGGCCCTGCCCGCCCGCTGGGCGGTCGTCGGCATGGCCGGCGCCTACACCCTCTCCTATGTGGCCGGTCTCGCACTTACCGCGCATCTGCTGCGCCGGAGGCTCGGGGGGCGCATCGACGACGGAGGTCTGCGCCGCACCTACGTGAAGCTGCTGTGCGCCGCGTGCCCGGCTGCTGGGCTGGGCTGGGCCGCGGCGCGTGCGTGCGCTGGGCTGGGAGATGGAACGTCGCCTACGGCTGTCGCCTTGGGTGCCGGGGTGCTCGCGACAGCCCTGACGTATCTCCTTGTTGGCCGGTTGCTGAAAGTCGACGAGCTGCGTCGCCTGCCCGGGATGCGTTGAGTCCAGGCAGACGACGGAAGGAGGCGGGTGAGAACGCCCGGGCATCAGCCGCCGGCATGGGTGTCATGTCCGGCGACGTGCGGCGGGGTCGCGCTCGGCGACGTGCCGGGCGACCGCGTCGAAGCGAGGGCGGCTGCACCGCTCCAGGGAGCGGACGGAAGCGTGGCGAGGGCGGGCCAGCAGCATCGGGGGGGACGTACCGTCCTCGATGTCGTTGAGGGGCCAGCGGATTGGCCGGCAGCCGGGTGTTCTCATCGAAGATCTCCTCGGCCCCGCCGGTAGGAGAGCCGGGCCCGGCCGGTCTCCTCGCACACGTCCGGCGTCGCCGTCCCAGTCGGCGCCCTTCTGCCGGTGAGGAACAGCGGGCCGCGGGTGCGGCGGACGACCAGGAGGCACCACTTGGCCGTAGCCGTACGAGAACAGCGCCCGGGACGGTGAGGCTCCCGGGCGGTGTGAGGGCTATGCGCGGCGGGCGTCGGCCGAGGGGCCGGTGGAGACGTGCCGGTGGAAGCCGGCCGTGATGCGGACGCCGACCGGGTCGCAGGCGACGGCGAGCATCAGGTCCGCCGGGCTGAGCCCGTGCCGCCGGGCCAGGGGTACGGCGGGAACGGCACGGCGGCGAGGACGGCGATCAGCAGCTGCTCGCCGGTGGGGCAGGACCGGGCGCCCGCGTCACGTGGGGTGGGTCGGGCCGACTCGGAGGGCATCGCGGCCTTGCTCGGCCGGGTCGGCGGTCAGTCGGCGGCGGTGAAGGCGAGGACCGCGTTCTGGCCGCCGAAGCCGAAGGAGTTGCTGACGGCGGCTCGCATCCGGCGCCGGCGGGGTGTCTTGACCACGACGTCCAGGTCCATCGCCGGGTCGAGGGTGTCCAGGTTGGCGGTGGGCGGGATCAGCTGGTGGCGCAGCGTGAGCACGGTGCAGGCCGCCTCGATGGCCCCGGCGCCGCCGATGGCGTGCCCGATGGTGCCCTTGACCGCGGTGACGGGAGGCGGCCGGTGGAACACCCGGTGCAGCGCGTTGTGCTCGGCGGCGTCGCCCTGCGGGGTGGCGGTGCCGTGCGCGTTGACGTGGTCGATGTCCTCGGGGGCCAGGCCGGCGTCCGCGAGGGCCCCGCGCAGGGCCTGGGCGGCGCCCTCGCCGTCGGGGCGCGGGGCGGTGAAGTGGTGGGCGTCGCAGGAGGCCCCGAAGCCGGCGAGCAGCGCCTCGGGCCGTACGCCGCGGGCGCGGGCGTCCTCGGTGCGTTCCAGGACGAGGACGGCGGCGCCCTCGCCGAGGACGAAACCGTCCCGGTCCCGGTCGAACGGGCGGGACGCGGCGTGCGGGGCGGCGGAGCGGCGGGACAGGGCGCGCATCTGCGCGAAGCAGGCGGCCGTCATGCGCAGCCGGGCGGACTCGCTGCCACCGGCCAGGACCAGGTCGCAGCGGCCGGACAGCAGCCAGTCCCGGGCCAGCCCGATGGCGCTGGTGCCGGAGGCGCAGGCGGTGCTGACCACCATGTTGGGGCCGCGTGCGCCGAGGTCCAGGGCGATTTCGGCGGCGGCCATGTTGGGCACGCTGCGCGGCAGGGCGAGCGGCGAGACGCGGTCGGGGGTGTGGCCGGCGAGCCGGTCGAACTCGGCCTGCCAGCCCTGCATGGAACCGGTGCCGACCCCCATGACCACGCCGACCCGGACTCCGTCCGCCCCGTCCCAGCCGCCCGGGGCGAGCCGGGCGTCGGCGACGGCTTCGCGGGCGGCGATCAGCGCGAAGGTCGTGAACCGGTCGAGCCGGCGGGCGAGCCGGTGCCCGAGCAGAGCGGCCGCGTCCAGGCCGGGCACCCGGCAGGAGAAGGCCACCGGCAGTCCGTCGAGCGCCGGGTCGGGGGCGGCGGTGGACTGCCCGGCGCACAGGCCCGCCCAGGCCGCGTCTCTGCCGATGCCCGCCGGGGTGACCAGTCCGAGTCCGGTGACGGCGACCGGGGCCCGGCGTACGGATGCTTTCACGCGCTGCATGGGGCGTGATTATCCGGGCCGGGCGACACGGCTCCGGGCCGCGGCAACTCGATCGGCCCAGGACAGCGGGACACGACCACCCGGATGCGCGAATCCGGCCGGGTGACGGCCGCGGGGTAGCCGTCGACGCCGGGGGCGGCGGTGGCGGGTTCGCCGGTGTCAAGGGCGGCGGGGTCGGTGTCGCCGGTGCCAAAAGCGGCGGTCAGGGCGGTGGACGCGGTGGAAGCGGTGGTCCAGGCTCGGGCGAGCGCGGCCTCGATGTCGGCCGGCGGCCGGTCGGAGGCGGCCGGCCGGAGGGCGGCACCGACGTGTACGTGCACACGGGGGCGGCGCAGTGCGGCGCAGCGGCGCGGTGGCCCAGCCGGCGAGCTGCTCGGCGCGGCTGCCGGGGGCGGCGCGCCGGTGCCCCGGTGCTCCCGGACGGTCACGCGGCCTGCTGGTTCACCTGAGGGCGGTCAGCCTCCGCACCGCGCCCCGCACGACCGCCCGCCCGCCCGGACGGTGGAACTCCGGTCTCGTCCGGCTCGCGCTGTGAGGGCCCGGCCCGGCCCGGGGCACCCGCCGCAGTCCGGCGGTGGCGGGCACGGCGGGGCGCAGGCCGAGCCGGTGCAGGGTGCCGAGGAGCAGCACCGGGTCGAAGACGAGATGTGGTCGGCGGCGAGGCGGCGCCAGGCGGTGGACGCCGCTCTCACGGCGGTGCCGCCGAAGACGGGCGCCAGGGCCCCGGCCCCCGCGGACAGTGTCGGGCGCTCCTCTCCGCCGTACGTGCCCGGATCTTCATCGGCGGCGCCGCACGCCGGTGCTGCCCCGAATGCCTGCCCGGCGTGCGGGTGCCCCGGGCCGGTGGCTGAATGGCCGTCATGGACTTTCTCGCCGCGTACGACGCGATCCCGGAGGACGACGTCCCGCAGCGGGTGGCCCTGCTGCAGCGGGCCATGGCGACCGGCAGGGCGGCCCTGTTCGCCGAGCTGCGCGCCCGCCGGCCGGTGTTCGGCACGCCCGTCGGCGTGTTCGTCACCCGTCACCCGGACGTCCTGGAGGTGCTGTCCGCGCCGGAGACGTTCACCGTGGGCGTGTTCGGACCGGCCCTGGAGGAGGTGCTCGGGGCGCCCTTCATCCTGGCCCGGGACGGCGCCGACGTGCACTGGCGGGAGCGCGGGTACGGGCAGGTGATGCTCGCCGCCGAGGACGCGCCCCGGGTGCGGGAGCTGACCGCGCGCCTCGCCGACGAGGTGCTGGACGAGGCGACCGGCCGGGGAACCGGCACCTTCGACCTGGTCCAGGACTACGCCCGGGTGGCCGCCGCCCGGGTCGCCGTCGCCTACCTGGGCTTCACCGGCATCGACGAGGAGACGCTGCACTCCTGCACCCGCCGGATGCAGTGGGCGTTCGCCGTCAACCCCGGCCGCGACCCCGAGATCCACGCGGCGGGCGTCGCCGCCGGCCGTGAACTGCACGACCGGGTGGCCGCCCTGATCGCCCGGCGCCGCGCCGCGCCGCCCGGTGACGGCCACGACGACGTCCTCGGCCGGATGCTGCGCACCCCGCTGCCGGCCGAGTACGGCTTCGACGACGAGCGGGTCAACGCCAACCTGGTCGGCTACCTCACGGGTTACCAGCAGAACGCCACCCAGTGCACGGCCACCGCGGTCAAGGAACTCGCGGTGCGCCCCGAGGTGCTGGCCGAGGCGGAGCGCGCGGCGGGCGAGGAGGACCCGGCCCGCTTCGACGCCTACGTGTGGGAGGCGCTGCGGTTCCACCCGTTCGTGCCGGTCACGCCCCGGCTGTGCGTGCGCGGGCACGTGCTGGCCGCGGGCACCCCTCGGCAGACGGTGATCCCGGCCGGAAGCGTGGTGCTGGCCTGCCTCGCGTCGGCGATGTTCGACGAGGAGGTGCTGGACGCGCCCGCGGAGTTCCGGCCCGGACGCCCGCCCGCGCACGACCTCGTCCTCGGCTACGGCGCCCACGACTGCCTCGGCAAGCACGCGGCGCGGGTCATCGTGCCCGAGCTGGTGCGGCGTGTGCTGCTGCGCCCCGGCGTCCGCCCGCTGCCCGGCGGGGAACGCGCCCTGGACTACGCGGGCACCCCGTTCCCGCAGCACTACCCGGTGCGCTCCGGCCGCACCCCCGTGACCGCCCCCTGACCCCAGGCGCCGCCGGGCGCCGGCCGGCGCCGCGATCGGCCACCCGGACCCGCCCCCGACCGACCGGAGGACCCATGACCGTCACGTCCCGCTCACCGCAGGCCCGTACCGTGCCGTGGACCGGGGCCAGGGACAGGTCCCGGGACGGCCTGCGCAACCGCTTCGAGACGCATCTGCTCACCCATTACGGCCCCGTGTGGCAGGCGGTCCGGCGCAGCAGGCGGCTGCACCGCACGCTCAACGCCAGACTCATCGACCAGGCCGTGCTGAAGGCGCCGCCGCGCCCCAACCCGCTGAGCACCAAGGCCCCGTACACCTCCTGGGACACGCTCACCGACCGCTCGTGGGTGGGCCGGCACCTGCCGCCGGCGGCCGAGCCTCGGCAGGGCCTGCCCGCGCCGGAGAGGGTCGCCGAGCTGTTCCGCCGCGAGGGCGGGGGCCGCCGCTGCCCCCGGTCCACGGCGCTGCTGCCGGCGTTCGCGCAGTGGTTCACCGACGGCTTCCTGCGCGGCCACGCCGCGACCGGCGACCCGCGGCGCACAGACTCCCCGCACACCCTGGACATGTGCCAGCTCTACGGCGACCGGGAGGAGGTGACGGCGTGCCTGCGCACCTTCGAGGGCGGCCGGATGAAGAGCAGGATCATCGACGGGGCCGAGTTCCCGCCCGCCCTGTGCGCGGGAGGAAGGATCAGCGACGAGTTCCGCGCGATCCGACCGGTCCGGTTCGACGAGGTGCCCGCGCAGTACGTGGACACGCTGTTCGCGTGCGGCGGGGAACGGGTGCACGCCCACATCGGGCCGATGGCGATGAACGTCCTGTTCCTGCGCGAGCACAACCGGGTCGCGGACGTCCTGGCCGCCGCGCACCCGGACTGGGACGACGAGCGGGTGTTCCAGACCACCCGCAACACGCTGATCGTGATGATGATCCGGGTGATGCTGGAGGAGTACATCAACCACATCACGCCGTACCACTTCCCGTTCGTCCTGGACCCCGTCCGCACGGACCGCGGGGTGTGGCACCGGGAGAACTGGGCGACGATCGAGTTCAGCCTCGTCTACCGCTGGCACACCCTCATCCCGTCCACGTACGCCATCGGCGGCCGGGAGGTGCCGCTCGCGCAGACCGTCGCCAACGGGCAAATCCTGCTGGAGCGGGGGCTCGGCCCGCTGTTCGAGGACCTGTCACGGCAGCCGGCCGGCCAGGTGGGCCTGTTCAACACCGACGCGCTGCTGCTGCCCCTGGAGACGCACAGCGTCGCGGTCGGGCGGGAGCTGCGACTGGCCTCGTACAACGACTACCGCGTCCACTACGGCTTCCCGAGGGTCACCGACCCGCGGCAGATCTCCGGCGACCCGCGGGTCCAGGAGGCGCTGCTGGACATGTACGGCGACGTCGACGCGATCGACCTGTACGTCGGGCTGTTCGCGGAGGAGCCGGAGCCCGGTGCGATCTTCGGGCGGCTGCTCGAACGGATCATCTCCGTGGACGCGTTCTCGGAGGCGCTGAACAACCCGCTGCTCGCGCCCCGTCTGTTCACGCCCGCCACCTTCTCCCCCGAGGGCATGCGGATCATCCGGGAGACGCGCAGCTTCTCCGACCTGGTGCACCGCAACCTGCCGGAGGACACGGGCCGTTACTTCGTGTCGCTCGGCAGGAGCGCGGCGGACGTCCGGGCCGCGGCCCGCTGAGTCCCCGGCCCGGCTGGCCCCGGCCCGGCGTACGTGCGGGCCGCGGCCCGCCGAGCCGGGGGTCAGTGCCCGACCGGGGTCAGTGCCCGACCGGGGTCAGTGCCCGGCTCGGGCGTGCGCGAGCAACGCCTCGGCGGCGGTGCGCAGGTGCTGCGCCGCCGTGGAGCAGGCGACGGCCTGCCGCTCCAGGGTGGGGCGGCTCCACTCCGGCGCCGCCTGGCAGCCGTCCAGCGCGGCGGCGGTGGCGCGCAGCCGCCGGGCGTACTCCTCCATCAGCTCGGCGTCCGACCGCAGCGTGCCGGCGCGCGCGAGGAGGCCGGCGTCGGACGCCGTGGCGCGGGGGGACTCGGTGACCATGATGTGCTCCCGGTTCGCTCGGGGTGCGGGGGCGGGCGTCAGCGCGGCAGGACGGCGCCGGAGCTGCGGTGGAGCATGAACTGGGGGCAGGTCAGGACGAACAGGGGCCGGGCCGCGTCGATGCCCAGCCGGCGCACCTGTCCGGCGAACGGCTCGGCCGCCGCGGTGTCCAGCCGCAGCCGGACGCCGCCGCCCCGGTGCAGCCGCAGCCGGCCGTGGGCCCTGACCAGGGTGCGGACCGTGCTCTCGCCCCGGCGGCCGTACAGGATCCAGTCGGCCTCCGGGCAGCGCACGCCCGGGCCGGGGCGGCCGTCGACGGTGAGGCCCAGGTCCGGGGAGCGCGCGCTGACCTCCCGGCCCATCAGGTCGGCCTCGACGGTCATCCGTAGCGCGGGCTGGCCCCAGACCTCCCGGGCGACGACCCTGGCCTCCTCGCTGGTGACGGCGAGGGAGAGGACGTAGCGGCCGGTGCGGCGCAGGTCGACGCGGCGCAGCAGGTCCCGTGCGACGTCGTACGGGCGGGGCCGCCACAGGTCGTCCACCAGGACGGACAGGACGGCCTCGGTGTACGGGCCGATCGTGGTGCAGCGGTGCTCGTACAGCGACAGCACCGCCATGGCCCGGCCGCCCAGCCGGCTCGGGGTCATCCAGGTGACGCCGGGCAGCAGGCTGCGGGCCGTGCCCGCGTCGACGGGGAAGCACAGGTGGGCGGCGGAGGAGTCGTAGTAGCGCACGGGCATGTCGACCGGGCCGGCCGTGGTCGGCACGGAGGCGGTGGGCAGGGTGAGGAAGGGGTAGCCCTCGGGCGGGTTGGCGCGGTCCTTGAGCTGGTAGGCCTGGGTGCGCACGACGGGCCCCCGGTACGGGGCGAGGGCTTCGTCGACGTGCTCGCGGGCCTCCGGGACGACGGTTCGCAGGTGCTCGATGTACTCGTGGAGCATGTGGCACAGCGGGAACTCGTGGGTGGGTCCGATGTAGTCGACCTCGTACCAGTGGGGGTGCGGGTCGAACGCGGAGCCCGCGCCGCGGCCGTCGAGGACGGGCACGATGTCGTGCTGGTTGGTGATGCTGGCGACCCAGGTGCGCGGGTCGGCGGGCTTCTTGCCGTCGATCGGGGAGCCGACGGCGACGACGTGCGTCACCCGGTAGGTGCGGCAGAACTCCTCGTCCTGCGCGAGGTTCATCACCGCGATGCCGCCCTCGCTGTGCCCGATCAACGCGAGGTCGGCGCCGCGCGGGATGCCGTAGTCCGCCAGGGCGAGCAGCATCGACCGGGTGTACGGCGAGTCCGTCATGAACAGGTTGCGCCAGGCCCCGACGAAGTCCTGCGGGGAGTCGTTGCGGGGGCGGCCGGGCGCCATGCCGGGCGCCTGGACGACGTACCGGACGACGCCGTCCGGGCCGCGCACGTTCTGCACCAGGATCCGCCCGTCGGTGGACAGCGCCTCGATGTTGCGCAGGAAGCCCAGGAAGGAGCCCTCCGTGGCGACGACCTGCTTCTCCTGGTCGGTCAGTTCGACGGCCTCGGCGGCCCCCTCGCCCTTGTCCAGGCCCGCGAGCCGGGCGGCGCTGACGCCGTGCAGCGGGTCGGCGGACAGCTCCCGGCCGGTGGCCAGCGCCCAGCCGGTCTCGTCGTTCTTCGGGTCCTCGTCCAGCAGGGCGCGGATGGCGAGGAGTTCGGCCATCAGCGGGGCCAGCCCGGACAGCGCGCGCTGGGCCCCCTGGTCGCGGAAGAGCGCGCGCAGGGCCCGTACGGCCTCCAGGTCCCGGTCCGCGGCGACGGCCTCGGTGAGGCGGCGCATGCCCGGATCGCGCTGGAACTCCGGGTGGTCGACGAGCACGGCGGCGATCCGCAGCCGCAGCGAGCTGACGGCCACCAGCGCGGCCAGGCTCTCCCGGCCCAGCACCTCCCCCGCCGCGCCGAGCAGGTGGCCCACGCCCCTGGGCGCCACGATGGCCGAGCCGCCCAGGCCCTGCCTGCTGGTCAGCGCCCTCAGCAGCGCCCAGCGGGCGGCCACTCCGGTGCGGGGACGGCGGCGCGCGGAGGCGGTCAGGGCCGGGGCGAACAGCGTGGCGCTGGTGCGCGCGGACACCGCACGGATGCCTTCTGCGACGTCCACCACGTCCCGCGCGCACCGGCGCAGCAGTTCCCTGGCGTCCTGGCCGTCCGGCGCGGGCCGTCCGGGTGCGGTGCCGTCCGCTCGCATCCGACGCTCCCTCGCTCGACGACATGGGGGCGGGGCCGCACCGGCGGTGCGGTCCCGCCCCCATGGTCGGCCAGGGCGACCGGGCCCGCACCTTCATCCATCCAGGTAGAGGGAGCCCGCGGGTCCCGCGCCGCCCGCCGAGCCTGGGCCGCGACCGCACCGGGCTGCCGCATAATCGCCGCACATGACCCCCTGCACTTCCCGGACGGCACCGCTCCCCCATCTGGCGGAGGGCGCGTCGTGACCGCGTCCGCCGCAGGCCCGGAGGGCCTCACGTCCCCGCTGCCCGACACGGTCCCGGTCGGCCGGCCGCTGCGCACCGGCTATCTGCTCACCCTCGTGGTGGGGCCGCTGGCGGTCCTCGCGCTGGCGCTGCCGGTGGCCCTGGCGGGCGGCTGGGGGCCGCGCTGGTACGACGCGGTCCTCGGCGCCGGGATGTACGCGCTGGCCATCATGGGCATCACCGCCGGCTACCACCGGCACTTCACCCATCTGTCGTTCAAGGCGAAACGACCGCTGCGGATCGCGCTGGGCGTCGCGGGCGGCCTCGCCATGGAGGGCCCGGTGACCATGTGGGTGGCCGAGCACCGGCGCCACCACCAGTACGCGGACCGGGAGGGCGACCCGCACTCGCCGTGGAAGTACGGCACCACCCGGTGGGCGCTGCTCAAGGGGCTCTGGCACGCCCAGGTCGGCTGGTTCTCCTCCTCCCCGGTCCGCTCCCACTACCCGCGCTACGCCCCCGACCTGCTCGCGGACCCGGACGTGCGGCGCCTGGACCGCTGGTACCCGGCGACCGTCGCCGTCTCCCTGGGCGCGCCGCCCGCGCTGGTGCTGGCGGTCACCCAGGACTGGCGGTCCGCGCTGGTGACGTTCTTCTGGGCGGGCCTCGTCCGGTACGCCGTCGTCCACCACGTCACCTGGTCGGTCAACTCCGTCGCCCACGCCTTCGGTTCCCGGCACTACCGCACCCGCGACCAGTCCCGGGACGTGCGCTGGGTGGCGCTGCTGACGTTCGGCGAGGGCTGGCACAACCTCCACCACGCGGACCCCAACAGTGCCCGGCACGGCGGCCTCGACGGCCAGCCGGACCTCACGGCGTGGCTGATCGCCCGGCTGGAGCGCTGGGGCTGGGCGTACGACGTGCGCTGGCCGGACGAGCGGCGGATCGCGGCCCGGCTGAACGCGGAGGCGGCGCGGCAGCGGACGCCGCGCGGACGGGACGGAGCGCGGGGGGCTCAGGCGCCCGGGAAGTAGCGGGTGAAGGGGGTGGAGTCGACGGCGAACATGCCGTCGAAGGGCTCGTTCAGCTGGTAGACCAGCAGCACGGTGAAGGTGATGAGCCCGGCCAGGCCCATCACCATCACCACATGGGTGAAGCTCCGCCGCACCCCGAACATGAACATGAACGCCACGGTGAGCACACCGCCGGTGATCAGCCCGAACCAGAGCACCGGTGACAGGCCGTCGTCCACGTCGGCCTCCCTGCCGCGCCGGGCGTCGTCCAGGGCGCTGAGCTGGGCCAGGGTCTCCTGCAGTGTCGCCTGCTGGACGGGGGTCGCGTCGACGGGCGCCTGGCCCGCCGCCCGGAGGTCGTTCAGCAGGTCCCAGCCCCGCCGGCCCGGCTGCTCACCCGCCGCCATGGCGGGCCACTCGGCGGACACGACGTGGTGCACATACGCCTCGACGGCCCCGCGGGTCTGCTCGCCCTGTACGGCGGGGAGACCCGCGGACAGCAGACGGATCTGGTGGGCGGCGCTCGCCTCAGCCTGCACATGGCCCTCGGCGCCGGACCGCGTCTCCCACACGGACACCATGGACAGGCCCAGCACCAGGGCGTACAGCACGCCGACCATCATGGAGACGTACTCGGCGACGTCCTCGCGGGGTTCCTCGTCGGGGGCGGGCGGCCAGTAGCGGTGCCGGATCACCACGATGCCCGCGGTGACCAGGGCGATCCCCAGCACGACGGCGAAGGTCTCGATCATCGGCGCGGTCTCCTGTCGGTGTGCTGCGGCGGTCGGCGGTCGGCGGTTGACGGTTGACGGGGGGCGGGGGGCGGATCGGGTCAGGGAGTGACCGGGCCGGTGGGTGGACCGGTCACGAGCCGCCGCGCCGGGAACCCAGGAGGGCGGCGGCCAGGGCGGCGGGGATCAGCATGAGGAACAGCACGACGAGCAGGCCGAGTCCGGTCGGGCCACCGCCGGGCCGTACGAAACGGGCCAGGATGGACGGGGCGCGGGGCCGCTCGGGCGGGGTGCGGGCCCTCGTGCCCGGGGGCCGCCCCGGCTCGGTCGCGGGGGCGCCGGTGGACTGGCCTCCGGTGGCCTGGCCTCCGGTGGCCTGGCCTTCGGTGGATCGACCGCCGGTCGACGGTCCGCCGGTCCCTCCGCCCCCTGTCGACCGACCGCCGGTGGCTCCGCCTCCGGTGGCTTCCCCTCCTGTGGCTCCGCCGTTCGCTCCGCCTTCGGTGGCTCCGCCTCCTGTGGCTGCGCCGGTCGCTCCGCCTCCGGTGGCCTGGCCCTGGTTGGTAGTACCGGCGCCTGAGCCTGTGTCAGTGCCGGTGCCGGGTGCGGTTCCTGCGCCGGCCGCGGCACCTGCGGCTGCTGCTCCACCGGTGGCGGCCACGGCTGCTCCTCCACCGGTGCCTCCTGCGGCTGCTCCACCGGTGGCGGCTGCGCCTCCGGCCGCCGCGCCGCCGGTTGCCGCACCCCCACCGGCCACCGCGCCGGACGCCGCTCCTGCCCCGGCTGCCGCACCCGCGGCTGCACCGGCACCGGCTGCCGCACCCCCTGCTCCCGCTGCCACGCCCGCCGCAGCACCTCCGGCCCCCGCGCCGGCTCCGGCCGCGGCACCCACAGCCGCTCCGGCCGCGGCACCCACCCCGGCTGCCGCACCCGCGACGGCACCCGCCGCGCCCCCTGCACCCGCACCCACACCCGCGGTTGCCACACCCCCACCTGCCGCCGTCCCGACCCCGGCTGCCGCACCCGCGGCTGCGCCCGCCCCGGCCGCCGCGCCTGCCGCAGCAGCTCCCGCCGCTCCACCGGCACCCGCGACCGCACCCGCACCTGCCGCCGCATCTCCGGCCCCCGCGCCGACACCGGCCGCCGCGCCCCCACCGGCCGCCGCCCCCGCGGCCACTGCTGCCCCTGCCGCCGCACCCACCCCGGCTCCCGCACCCGCGACGGCACCCGCCCCGGCCGCCGCGCCCCCTGCACCCGCACCCGCGCCTGCCGCGGCAGCTCCCGCCGCCGCGCCCGTTCCGGCGGCTGTGCCTGCCGCCGCACCGGGGGCGGCGGCGGTGCCCGGACCTGCGGCTCCCGCTCCGGCGACCGTCCCCGCTGCCGCGCCCGGTGCGGCCACGCCGGGTACGGGCGCCGTCGCGCCGGGCGGCGGCAGGGGCGGGGGCGGCGGGAACGGGACCCCGGGCGGCACGGGCAGGACCGGCGGCGTCGGAGGCGGAGGGGGCGCAGCGGGCGGGACCGGGACCGGCGGTACGGGAGGAACAGGCGGGGCCTGCGGGGTGGGCGGAGCGGGGACGGGCGGCGGAGCCGCCGGGGGCGGTACGGATGCAGGCGGCGGCGCGGGGGCCGCCGGCGGCACGGGAGGGAGCAGGGTGAACTCGCCGCTCGCCCGGGCCTTCAGCAGCGGCGGCGGTTCCAGGCAGCCGTCGGGCCGGAGGGTGCTGATCCGGTCGGTTCCCGTGACGTGTCCTTCGCTGCGGTGCCGGCCCGGAGGGCGTTCCACGCTCGCGCTGCATCGCGCGGTGCCGTCCGGTTCCAGAAGCGGGACGGTGTCGTCGCCCGTCGCGCAGACGATGCGGGACGGCTGGAGCACCGGATCGGTGAGGCGGAGGTCGAACACCGTGCGGTTGCCGGTGTTGGTCACGTCGTAGACGACAGTGGCGGCCGGTGTGTCCGGCTCGGTCCGGACCGTCTCGGTCATCTGCAGTCGCCCGCCGACCCCGGCGTAACCGGAGCGCGCGACCGCCCGGGACCGGGTGCCGAGGGAGGGGACGCTGCCGACGGCGGTGACGTCGGAGATCCAGGTGCCCGCGCGCGCGGTGGCCCACGCGGTGCAGGTGGCCGCGTCGAGGCCCCGGAGCATCGGAAGGCGATCGCCGCCGCCGGGGCAGCGGATGGCGGCTCCTGGCAGGCCCGGGTCGCTCACCCGTACGTCGTACAGGTCGGCCCCGGTGCGGTTGACCAGCCGGTACCTCTTCATCAGCGGCCTGCCGACGCGGATGCCGGGGCGGGTGGCCGCCGTGCCCGGCCGGGTGTCGACGGCGACCTCCAGGGCGAGGCCACGGCTTCCGGCGCCGTCGGCGACGGCGCGCGGCGCCGGTCCGCCGGACACGGCCACGAGCAGCGGCAGCACCGCGGCGAGGCGTGCCCCGAAGGCCCGCCACCCCCTCTCCAATAGTCCTATGAACACATGAAAAGGACTAACAGAGCGGCCTGAAGGCGTCCTTCGCCCACGCCGGTCACCGATCGCAACCGCGGGAAGATCACTCCGGTGGCCGCGCCGGCGGCGCCGTGGCATCTCGGGCGCCCGGCCCCGAACAGTGCCTGGCGGTGCGGGGGCGGGGTGTGACGGACGATCAGCAGGGTAGGCACAACCGGCGCCCCCGAGCGTCCGCCGTCCCTCGCGGACGCGGGCGGCGGCGCGAGCGGCGCACCGGGGCGCCGCGGGAGGACGGGAGGAGTCGTCGTGACCGAGGAGGACCGCCGGGCGCCGGCCGCCGTGGTGTTCGACGCGCTGGGGCTCCAGTACGAGCGGGCCTTCGCCGCCTCCGCGCCGCACCGGGCCTCGCTGGCCTGGCTGCTGGAAACGCTGGCGCCCGGCAGCAGGGTGCTCGACGTGGGCAGCGGCACCGGACGGCCGACCGCGCAGACGCTCGCCGACGCCGGGCACCGGGTGCTCGGCATCGACGTCTCGCCGGTCATGGTCGGCCTGGCCGCCCGGCGGGTACCCGGGGCCGAGTTCCGCCTCGCCGACATCCGCGTCACGCCGTTGGCCGAGGCCTCGTTCGACGCGGTGTGCGCGTACTTCTCGCTGTTGCAGATGTCCCGCGCCGAACAGGCCGCCGTCGTGGCGAAGCTGGCCCGGGCAGTACGGCCCGGCGGCCTCGTCGCACTGGCCACGGTGCCCCTCGACGTGGAGGACGCCGAGGGATTGTTCATGGGGCAGCCGGTACGGGTGACGAGCTTCACCGCCGAGGCGTTCGACCGGCTCGTGACCGACGCCGGTCTGACGGTGCTGAGCGAGGAGCGCACCGTGTTCACCCCGGACCACCCCGACGCCGTACCCGAACCGCACCTGTTCCTGCACGCCCGCCGCGGCGCCGGATGAGCCGCCTGCGGCCGTAGCGCGCTCGGCGCCGCCCCCGCCCTCGGCTACAGTGACGGCTCCACATCGGAGGGGAGTCGAGGGTGCAGGTCAGGGTGGGGGCCGCAGGCGGCCGTGCAATCGTCGTCGCGGCGCTGGTCGCGGTGCTCGGCGGATGCGCGGAGTCGTCGGACGGCGACGGGAGGAAGCAGGCGAGTGCCTCGCCGAGCGCCGGGGGCGCGAAGGCCGGTGGCACGGCCGCGGCGAGCGGCGGAACGATCGGCGCCGCCGGGTCGGCCTGCGAACTGCCCGTCAATTTCGACATCGCCGAGCACTGGAAGGCCAAGCCGATCGACGCCGCGAAGGAGCTGGCCGAGGCGTCCGAGGGCGAGGACGGTGACCTCGGCGGCGACCTCGCCGAAGCCCTCCTGCGCCAGGGCCCGGTCACCACGGCGTGCGAGATCGACGCCAAACCGGCCGGGAACATCGGCTTCCTGCGCGTGTGGACCGGCAAGGCCGGCAAGGCGGACGCGCGCGGTGTGCTGCGCGCGTTCGTCGCCGCCGAGGACGGCGCGGGCAAGGCTGCCTACCGCTCCTTCACGACCGGCGGCGGCGTCCCGGCCGTGGAGGTCGAGTACCTCCACACGAGCAAGCTGCTGGACGAGACGAAGAAGGAGAGCGCCTTCGCCGTCAGCACGCCGGACGGGCCGGTCGTCCTGCACCTCGGCGGCTTGGACAGCGAGGAGCACGAGGAGATGCGGCCCGCCTACGAACTGGCCAAGCGGACGCTGAAGCTCGCCTGACGGCCCGGCCGGCGCCTGATCCGGGCCGTGGCCCGGCCGGGGTGTCGCGGCCCGGGTGCGCTGTGACGAGCGGTGTCCCGTCGAGTTCGGTGCGATGGCCGCTCCCCGCGGGTCGAGGGGCGGCCATCGCGCGGCGCCCGGTGCGGCGCGCCTGTGGTCAGTAGGTCAGGCGCCTCGCCCGGATCAGCATGAACAGGCCGGACAGGGCGAGCAGCGTGCCGATGGCCGCGGGCCACAGGCGGGCCCCCGTCTCCGCCAGGCCCCCGCGCGCCGCCTGCGGCTGCGTCCGCGCGTCCGAAGACGTTGATGAAGTCGCCGTGGTCGGTGACGGGCTTGTGCAGCTGCTCCGGGAAGGAGTCCACGGCGAACAGCGGGACCGTGCGGCCGCCGTCCGCGACGCTCGGCGCGGCGATGTCGTAGACGATGCGCTGCACCAGCTGCGGGATCGGGCGGAAGCCCGCCGGGCAGGCACCGTCGGCGGTGGTGAAGGCCACGTGCGTGCGAAGCCGCCGCGTTCAACGGAATCGCGGATTCACCGGGATCTCACAGGAAATCATGACGCCACCCCTTTCCCGCTCGAACCCCATTGCGAACATCACACATACGTATCGGACATTTAGCACCTCAACCTTCACACCAGGTACACACGTTGGCTAGGTTGACGCGAGGCCGCCCGGCTCAGCCCCGGCGAGCCGTCCAACTGCCCCGCGGGGCAAGGAAGGAGCACGTCTTCCATGGCGCCGGAGAGCCGCGACGAGGTCGAGCAGCGGATCAACTCCCTGTACGACCGAGCCGAGAACGCGACCGGGAACTTCAACGCGACCCGGGCCATGGCCGCCCGGACGCGCTCCCGGGGGGTTCCGCTGGCCAAGCGGCGGTCCGGCGGGCACACGGACCCGGCACTGGAGGAGTTGACCCGGCAGTGGTTCGACGCGGCCCGCGCCAAGGCCGGCCCGACCGTCCCCGCCGTCCTGCCGGCCGACCGGCTGCCCGACCGTCCGGCCGCCCCGGCGGGCTCCCAGGACCGCAGCGCAGGCGGCGGCCTCGCGGGCGGCGAGCGCGAAGCGCTGGGCCCCGGCCCGTCCGCGCGGGCGCCGCTCGCCCTGGAGCGGGGTGCCGGCCGGGCGGCCGGTGAGCTGCCGTCGGCTCTTCCGGCGGCCGGGTCGGCGGGCGGGCGCGCGGTGGGCGCGCTGCCGGCCGGCGCCGACCGGGCGGAGCCGACGGGCGGGCGTCCCGAGGGCATGTGGCCGGGCCGCGTTGCGGGCGCGTCGGCGGCCGGCGGCGATGCGGGCGCGTCGGCGGCCCGCCCGGATGTGCGCGAGTCGCCGGGCGGCCGGTCGGAGGCGGCCGCCGTGGACTGGCCGGCGGCGGCCCCGGGAGCCGTGGGTGCGGCGCTGCCCGGCGCCTCGCTTCCTCGACCCGCGCCCGCGCCGATGGACTCGGCTGCCGCGGAACCCGTCGGCGGACGTGCGCCGGAACCGGTGGCGTCCGGCAGCCCGGCGGGCCTGCTGACCCTCGGTGAGCCCGGCGCGGCCGGTCCCGTTCCGGCCGGGACGGCTCTCCTGCCGCCCGCCGCGCCGCCCACCGCCCAGGGGAACCGGGCGCGGGCGCCCAGGACGCTGCCCGGCAGCCCGTCCCCCCTCCCCTCCAAGGCGGGCACCCGGGTCAAACTCGCCACCGCCCGCGACCTGCTCACCCGGCACACCACCGGCCTCGCCGCGGACCGGCCGGGACAGCGGACGGGGCAGTGGCAGCAGCCGCCGTCGACGGCAGCCGGCGCACCGGCGAGGACCGCACCGACGCCTCCGGCGCCGCCCGGGGTCCCGGCCGCGGCCGCCGCGACCCCGGCGACCGGCACGGGCGCGTTCCCCCTCCCGGCGCCCCTCGCCCCCGCCGACGGCGTCCCCGCCTACCCTGCCGTCCCCTCCGTCACCGACACCGGCTCCCACCCGTATCCGGCGTCCTCCGCACCGGCCACCCCCACCGGCTCCTTCCCGGTCCGGCCCGCCTCCACCGGTTCCTTCCCGCTTCCGGCCGCCTCCGCGCCCGCGACGGGCACCGGTTCTTCTCCGGTTCGAGCCGCTTCTGTCCCGGCGGCCGCCACCGGCTCTTTTCCGGCCCAGGCCACCTCCGCGCCGGCCATGGGCACCGGGTCCGCACCCCTCCCCGCCGCCGCGCCCGTCACCTCCGCTCACGCGGCCACCCACACCCCCGCCACCGGCATCCCGGCATACCCCGCCCCGGCCACCGCCCCCGGTTCCTTCCCCGCCCAGGCCACCTCTGCCCCGGCGGCCGCCTTTCCGGCCCAGGCCACCTCCGCGCCGGCCATGGGCACCGGGTCCGTACCCCTCCCCGCCGCCGCGCCCGTCACCTCCGCTCACGCGGCCACCCACACCCCCGCCACCGGCATCCCGTCATACCCCGCCCCGGCCACCCCCACCGGCTCCTTCCCCGCCCAGGCCACCTCTGCCCCGGCGGCCGCCTTTCCGGCCCAGGCCACCTCCGCGCCCGCCATGGGCACCGGGTCCGTACCCCTCCCCGCCGCCGCGCCCGTCACCTCCGCTCACCCGGCCACCCACACCCCCGCCACCGGCATCCCGACGTACCCCGCCCCGGCCACCGCCGCAGCGGCAGCCGGCACCGGTACGTTCCCGCTCCCGGCCGCCGCCGCACCGGTCGCCGCCACCGGCTCCCTTCCGCTCCCGGCCATGCCCGCGCCCGTCATCTCCGCCTACGCGGCCGCCCACACCCCCGCCACCGGCGTCCCGGCGTACCCCGCCCCGGCCGCCTCCCTCGGCGGCGCCGACTCGCGGGCCCTGCGGGCCGCCAAGGCGATCGCGTTCGCGCGGGCGCAGGTCGGGAAGCCGTGCGTGTGGGGGGCGACCGGGCCGGACTCGTACGACTGCTCCAGCCTCACTCAGGCCGCCTGGAAGGCCGCCGGGGTCGCGCTGCCGCGCGCCGCGCACGAGCAGGCCCTCGCCGGCACCCCGGTCACGACGGCCGGAATGGAACCCGGCGACCTCGTCCTCTTCTTCGACGACGACCGGCACGTGGGCCTCCACGTCGGCGACGGGATGATGGTGCACGCCCCAGGGCCGGGCTCCACCATCCGCGAGGAGTCGGTGTACGGGGCAGGAGAGGCGGCCATCCACCGGATCGTCCGGCCGGCCTGAACCGTCCGGCGGGCCGGGCAGGACCTCGGGGCCCCGGCCGCCGGCCGCCGCGGGAGCCGGACCCTGGCGGCCCGGGTCGCGTCCGCACCACCTCCTGAGGCGGCCCGCCGGGACGTCGCGCCGGGCCGCGGGGGTCCGGCGGACCCTCCATAAGCAGCCCTGCGGCACCTCATAAGATCGGCTTATGGGGTCATAGACGGGACCCCCGTACCAACTTAGGCTCACCTTAGTTTAGGGTTCTCATCGAGTCGCCCGTTCACGCTCGAAGGGAACCTGATCATGCCGCGCCCCCTGCGGGTAGCCATCGTCGGAGCCGGCCCCGCCGGGATCTACGCCGCCGACGCCCTGCTCAAGTCCGAGGTGGCCGCCGACCCCGGCGTGTCCATCGACCTCTTCGAGCGGATGCCCGCCCCGTTCGGCCTGATCCGGTACGGCGTCGCGCCCGACCATCCGCGCATCAAGGGCATCGTCACCGCCCTGCACCAGGTGCTGGACAAGCCGCAGATCCGCCTGTTCGGCAACGTCGCCTACCCCACCGACGTCAGCCTGGACGACCTGCGCGCCTTCTACGACGCGGTGATCTTCTCCACCGGAGCGGCGGCCGACCGGGAACTGCCCGTACCCGGCATCGACCTGGACGGCTCCTACGGCGCCGCCGACTTCGTGTCCTGGTACGACGGCCACCCCGACGTGCCGCGGACCTGGCCCCTGGAGGCGGAGAAGGTCGCCGTGCTCGGCGTCGGCAACGTCGCCCTCGACGTCGCCCGCATCCTCGCCAAGACCGCCGACGAGCTCCTGGCGACGGAGATCCCGCCGAACGTCTACGAGGGCCTGAAGGCCAACAAGGCCGTGGAGATCCACGTGTTCGGCCGCCGCGGCCCGGCGCAGGCCAAGTTCAGCCCGATGGAGCTGCGCGAGCTGGACCACTCGCCGAACATCGAGGTCATCGTCGACCCCGAGGACATCGACTACGACGAGGGCTCGATCGCGACGCGGCGCGGCAACAAGCAGGCCGACATGGTCGCCAAGACGCTGGAGAACTGGGCGATCCGCGACGTCGGCGACCGCCCGCACAAGCTGTTCCTGCACTTCTTCGAGTCGCCCGTGGAGATCCTCGGCGAGGACGGCAAGGTGGTCGGCCTGCGCACCGAGCGCACCGCCCTGGACGGCACCGGCAACGTCAAGGGCACCGGCGAGTTCAAGAACTGGGACGTCACGGCCGTCTACCGCGCGGTCGGCTACCTGTCCGAGAAACTGCCCAAGCTGCCCTGGGACATGGAGACCGGCACCGTCCCGGACCAGGGCGGCCGGGTGATCGAGGAGGGTGGCGCCCCTCTGCAGTCCACCTACGTCACCGGCTGGATCCGGCGCGGCCCCGTCGGTCTGATCGGCCACACCAAGGGCGACGCCAACGAGACCGTCGCGAACCTCCTGGAGGACTACCGGGGCGGCCGGCTGCACACCCCGTCCGCGCCCGAGCCGGAGGCCGTCGACGCCTTCCTCGCCGAGCGGAACGTCCGCTTCACCACCTGGGAGGGCTGGTACCGGCTGGACGCGGCCGAGCGCGCCCTGGGCGCACCGCAGGGCCGCGAGCGGGTGAAGATCGTCGAGCGCGAGGACATGCTGCGGGAGAGCGGGGCGTAGGTCACGCGTCCGGCAGGACGCCCGCCCTCGCCCCGCGGCGGTGGCGCCCCGCGACCGCCGCCTCGTGCGACGGGCCGCGCCGCCGGCGGCCGGGCCGTCCGTCGAGCCGCCGACGGCGCGGTGCCTGCGCGTCCGCCCGCCGCACCGGCGCGGCCCACCCCGCCTCGCCCGGCCGGAGCGAAGGGACGGCCGCCGAACGGACCGACCGGCGGGCCCCGAGCACCGGACGTGGCCCGCGGCGGCGCGGGACGAGGGCGGCCGGCCCCATCACCGGCGACCGTCCGGCAGGCGCCGCGCGCACCCCGGGCGTGCGGTGGGGCCGCCGCACGCGGGGCGCACACCCGCGGTGCCGCGCGGCGGCGCGCCCCTGTCGACGTGTCACCCGGCCGAATGGGGATACTGGGAGACGCACCGGCCCCCACCAGCAGATTGGCTCATGTCGAACTCCGCCACCGACCGCGCCACCGTCCCGCAGACCCTCTGGGCGGCCCGGGGCCGCCACACCGGTCCCGCCCCCGAGGAGGTCGTCCGCCGCACCCTGCGCCGGCACAAGGAGCGCGGCGACATCGACGACTTCGCCGAGCCGCCCGTGGCCGAGGACCCGTCCCGACGGGTCTTCGAGGCACGCTGGCGGGCCGCCGGCACGGTGACCGTACGCGCCCGGCTCACCCTCGTACCGCACCGGAGCCGTCCCCAGGGCCACGAGTGGCGGCTCGTCGCGGAGGCGGAGCGCGCCTGGGACGACGCATGGCCCTCCCCCGCGACCCTGTTCTGGCCGGAGACCGGCTCGGACGAGGGCGGCGACGGCGCCTGGGACCACCACGCCACCGTCGCCGGCCTGCGTCTCCGGCACGTCAACGCGCTGCCCGAGGACGACAGGGAGATGCGGCGCCGGCTGCGCGACGCGGCCCGCGAGTCCTGGTGCGTCCACGTCGTCGTGCACGAGGCGATGACGCCGGACGAGCGGGGCCGGCTGCCGCTCGCCCGGCTGCTGCCGCCGGGGCTGCGGCACCGCGTGGTGGAGCACCGGGCCGCCCCGCAGCAACTGCGCGCGGTCAACTGGGCGTTGAAGGTCCTCGACGTCGAGGTGCCACGCGGCGGCGCGGTGCTGCTGCCGCCCGACCCCGCGCCGAAGGACTACGACGGCCGCGAGCACAGCGTGCGCAACGTCTTCCTGGACGGTTCGGAGCCGGCCGAACTCATCGCGGCGCTGCGGCACTTCGTCGCCCTGCCCCGGCCCTTTCCGGAGGGCGCCGAGGAGGCGCTGACCGACCTGCGCGAGAACTGGACCCTGCTGACCCTTCAGGAGGAGCTCGAGCGCGAACGGCGGCTGGTCGCCATGTACGCCGAGGCGCTGGAGGCGATGACGAAGTCGCGGGACCTGTACAAGCAGGCCGCCGAGCAGGCGCTGGAGGCGCTGTCCGCCTACCGTGACGTCCCCGCGTCCTCCCTGCCGCCGCAGCGGCCCGCCGTGCGGGCGCCGGCCCCGTTGCAGCAGTTGACGCGGACCTTCGAGCGGCTGAGGCTCACCGCGCTGGGGCGGCAGCAGCCCGCGTCCGCCGCGCACGACTCGTCGCACCCAGGCGTGGGCGCGGACGCAGAGGGCATGCGTCTCGCCGACGGTGCGGACGACCGGCGGGCCTGAACCGGCCGGCTCGACGACGGAACCGAGGGAGGCCGCATGGACCGGAGCACGCCCCTGCTGGTGATCGTGGCGGTCGTCGCGGCGGCCCTGCTGGCCGTCGCCGTCGCCCTGCTCGTCCGGCTGGTCCGGACCCGGCGCACGCTGCGGCAGGCCGGGCTGCCGACGGGGCCGCGCTGGGTGTTCTGGGGTGCGGTCGCGTACCTGCTGCTGCCCACCGACCTGCTGCCCGATCCCGTCTACCTGGACGACATCGGCGTCCTGCTGCTCGCGCTGCGCAGCCTGCGGGCGCCCCGTCCGCTGCCGCCGGGGACGTCCGGGCCCTGACCGGTCGCACCCGCCGGGCGCCGCGCCGTCCGCCGTACGGGGGTCGAGGCGGCCGGGTCCGCCGGGACACGCGGCGCTCGTGGTGGCGATGCCGGGCGACGGCCTGCGGTGACTGCGGGCCGTGGCGTGCGGGAAGCCGCGCCGGGGCTGCTCAGTGACGCCTTCCCCGGCGGAGGCCGCCCGTGGCCAGGGTGCCCATCACGACCGCCAGGGCGGCCAGCGCGGCCGCCACCGCCGCCGCGGCGGCGAGCCAGGGCGGGGCCAGGGTCGCCGCCTCCGGGCGGACCGGGTCCGGCAGGCCGAAACGCCCTCCGAGCGCCCGTCCCGCGGCCAGCACCACGGCGGCGCCCACGGCGGCCGTCGCCGCGACGAGCCGGCCCGAGGCCGCCCGCGCGGTGAGGGCCAGGGCCAGCAGGCCGCACAGCGCCGAGGTGAGCAGGCTCGCCCCGAGCGCCCCGCGGGACAGACCGGTCCAGGAGCGCGGCGCGTGAGCCACCCCGCACAGCAGCACCAGCAGCACGGCACCGCGCACCCCCCATACGGCGGCCGCCGGCGCGGGGCCGTCCCCGGCGCGCTCGCCGGGCCGCGGCGGCCTGTCATGCCGCTTCTCATGCCGCTTCTCGTCGGACGGCTGCCCGGCGGACTCCTGCCCGGCGTGACGCCCGGGCCCGCCCGGCGCGGCTCCCGCGGCCGGCGCGGCCACCGGCGGCGCGGCGCCACGGTCGGGCACCGGACCGGCCGGCACAGGGGCCGCCGGTTCGGAGGCCGTCGGTTCGGGGGCCGCCGGTTCGGAGGCCGTCGGTTCGGGCAGGCGATCCTCGCGCCCCTTCCGATCCGCGGCCAGCCGGACGATCAGCTCGGCGACCTCCTCGACGGGCCGGTGAACGGCCACCGCCCGCACGGCCGCCTCCCCGCAGTGGGGTGCCACCGGCGTCTGGTGCAGCAGCCGCATCAGCCGGGAGACGTCCTCCAGCGGGCGGCGCTCGGCGGCGGCCCGGATCGCCTCGTCGGCGCTGTCGCTCCCCCGCGGCGGCTCGGTCAGCAGTGCCACCAGCCGGGTGACGTCCTCCACGGACCGGTCGCGCCCGGCCGCGCGCAGGGCCTCGGCCGTGGTCCGGGTGTGCTCCGGCGAGCGTTCCAGCAGCGTGATGAGGCGTACGACGTCCTCCAGCGGGCGGTCGGCGACGGCCGCCCGGACCAGGCCGCGCAGGAGATCGCCGGGCCCCGAGCCGTCCCCGGCGGAGGTGTCCGGACGCATGCCGGCGGCCTGCGCGGGCCGCGTCACGAGCGGGGGGTGCGGGGTGGGGACGCCGTCGGCGGCCGGTTCCGGAGGTATCGGCGAGTCGTCGGGGCGGGGGGACGGAGAACGGGTGGTCATCTCGGCTCCAGGAGAAGGGCGCGGCCGCACCGGCTTCCCCGTGCGGATGCGGCGTTACGCAGTCCATTACTAGGAGCGGCGCCGATGCCCCGCCACCTGGGTGGGGCACCGGTGTGAGACGGCCGGGCCGGGCACGGCACGCCCGGTGCTGGCCCGGCGCAGGCCCGCACCGGGCGCCCAGGACGCCGTGCCACCGCCCGGCCGCGGCGGACGGGCCCCTCGCCGCCCCCTGTCCGCGGTCTCCGCACGTCCCTCCCAGGTGCGTGACGTGCGGGTCGTGGCGCATTCTTGCTGTGTCATCCATCCGGAGGCGTACGGGACGAGGTAAGGCCGATGGCTGGGAGCGGCGAGCAGGCGGTCCGCCGGCGGGCCCGGCTGGCCGCGCTGCTGACCGACGCCTCCACCGGGGCGCTCGGTGCGGCCGGCGGCCGGGTGGCGGGCGTCTACCTGCGGTCCGGCACCCCGGGTCTGCTGCGCCTCGCGGCGCTCGTGGGACTGCCCGGTCCGCTGTTCCGGCCCTGGTGGCGGCTGCACATCGGCCGCCCCTTCCCCGTCGCGGACGCCTACCGGCTCGGCACGCAGGTGGTGCTGCCGAACGCCACGGAGACCATGCGCCGGTATCCGCAGTTCGCGGCCGGCCTGCCGTTCCCGTTCGGATCGGTGCACGTCCCGGTGCCCGGGGGCGCCGAACCGCTGGGAGTGCTCACCGTGCTGCGCCCGGCGGTGGCGGACACGCTGGACGAGCTCCTCGACCGGGACCGGCTCGCCCGGCTGGCCGAGGGACTGGGCGCCGAACTGCTGGGTCTGGCCGACGGGGACGAGAGCGCCGTGGTCTGGGACGGCGAACCGCTGTGCGTGCGGCCGCCCGCCAGCCGGCCCGTCCAGGCCGCCGTGGGACGGTTCAGCTGGGACCCGGCGACCTCCGTGGTCCGCGCGAACGACCGGCTGCAGGCGCTGCTGGGCCTGCCCGCCGGCCGGTTCCCCCGCACCGTCGCCGAGTTCGCGGAGGCCGTGGCGCCGGCCGACGCGCACCGGATCCTCGCCGCGCTGCGGGACGCCGCCGCCGGGAGACCGCCGGGCGCCCCGCTGAGCGTGCGGTCCCGGGAGGGCGCGCCGCGGCTGGTGGACCTGTGGCCGACCGCGGACGGTGCGGCTGCATCGGTCGGCGGGGTGGTGCTCGACCCCGGTCCGGCGGCCTCCGCGGACGCCGCGGCCGACCTGCTGCCGCAGGGCGTGTTCTGCCTGGACCGGCTCGGAGTGATCGTCTACGCCAACCCGGCCGCGGCCCGGCTCGCAGGGCGGGAGCGGGAGAAGCTGCTCGGGCACGCGTTGTGGGACGCGATGCCCTGGCTGGCCGGACCGCCGTACGACGACCATCTGCGCGGCGCCCTGCTGTCCCCCGAGCCGGTGCACTTCCCCGTGCGGCGGCCGGCCGCCGCACGGGACGAGGCCGGCGACGGCGACTGGCTGGCCGTGTCGGTGCATCCCGGTGCGGACCTGCTGACCTGCACGCTCGCCCCGACCAGCCGCATGGGGACCGGCGCTGAGCCGACCGCCGGGCCGCAGCTCCCGCAGCTCCCGGAGGTCCAGGACGCGGTGGCGGCCGGTCACTCGACGGCGCCGCTGTACCGGCCGATCGCCCTGGCCATCGCGCTGACGGACGCCGTCACCGCCCGGCAGGTGTCGGCGGTGGTCATGCAGGAGCTGCTGCCCGCGTTCGGCGGCCGGCGCCTGGCCATCTACCTGCTGCAGGACCGGCATCTGTACCTGGCCTGGGAGACCGGCTTCCCGCAGGGGTTCCTGGCCCCGTTCGAAGGCGTCGGCCTCGATGCGCACCTGCCCGGCGTGGAGACGCTGACCACCGGCCGGCCGCTGTTCTTCGAGTCGATGCAGCAGCTGGCGGCCGCCTACCCGGGCATCCCCCTCGACGCCCACGAGGGCGCCCGCGCGTTCCTGCCGCTGATCGCCTCCGGGCGGCCGGTCGGCTCCTGCATCCTGGGCTTCGACCGCCCGCGCGGCTTCAGCACCGACGAGCGCACGGTCCTCACCGCGCTCGCCGGGCTGATCGCGCACGCGATGGAGCGGGCCCAGCGCTACGACAGCGAGGCGGCCCTCGCCCGCGGTCTGCAGCAGGCGCTGCTGCCCCGCCGGCTGTCGGCGCATCCGCGGGTGGAGACGGCGGGCCGCTACCTGCCGGGCACACAGGGCATGGACGTGGGCGGCGACTGGTACGACGTGGTGGAGTCCGGGGACGGGCTCGCACTGGTCATCGGCGATGTGCAGGGGCACGGTGTGCAGGCGGCGGCCACGATGGGGCAGCTGCGCAGCGCCGTCCGCGCGTTCGCGCTGGGCGACCGGCCGCCGGACGAGGTGCTGAGCGGTACGAACCACCTGCTCATCGATCTGGACCCGGGCCAGTTCGCCACCTGCTGCTATCTGCGCCTGGACCCCGCCACCGGCCGCGTCCGGATCGCCCGGGCGGGACATCCGCCGCCGCTGCTGCGCTCCCCCGACGGCAGCACCCGGCTGCTGGACATACCGGGCGGTGTCGTCCTGGGGGTCGATCCGGCCGCCCGGTACCCGGTCACCGAGGTGCTGCTGGAGTCGGACGCGATCCTCGCCCTGTACACCGACGGGCTCGTGGAGCGGCCGGGCGCCGACATCGACGAGGGGATCACCGCGCTGCGGCAGGCGCTCGCGCGGGTCGGCGCCGCGGCGGGGCGGCGCGGCGGGCGGTCCCTGGCGGGGGTCGCCGACCGGCTCACGGCCACCGCCCGGCACGCCACCGACCGCCCCGACGACGTGGCCCTGCTCCTCGCCGCCCGTCGCCCGCCGCCGCACGCGTGACCGCGCACAACCCCCGCCCGCACCACACCGCCCGCCGCCCCGCGCGACCGGTCCCCGCATCACCGCCCGGCCGGGTGCCGGGCGTCCCGCCCGGACGGCGTCGGGCGCTGCCACGCGCACGCCCGATCGGGGTGCGGCCGCTGCGCGAGCGGACGCTGATCTCGGGGCACGGCGGCCCCGGACCGGGGTGCCGGGGCCGCCGGGCCGGACAGGGCGAGGGCCCGGCGGACGGCGGCGCGGCGGCCACCGCGCCGGTCCGCCGGGCCCGTCCCGGTTCCCGGTTCGTCCGAGGGGGCGGCCGTCAGCCGCCGTTCAGCCGCGCGCGCAGCAGCTGCTTGCCCAGTTCCGCACCCTTGCGGCTGTCGGCCTGGGCCTTGCGGAAGAGGTCCACGAGCTCACTGTCCTGGTCACGCTCGGCGTCCTGGATGTACTGCTCCAGGCGCAGGGCGTTGCTCAGGCACGCCTCGACGTACCAGATCAGGTTGTAGTCCTTGTCGCGGGTGCCGGTGACGTCGCCGGTCTCGTTCGTGCTGGTCATCCGGAGTCTCCTCCTTCGTTCGACCGTGTCGGTTCCGCTTTCGGGCCGTCCGGGTACCCCTGCGACCTGCGGACACACCGCCCGGTCGGACGCGTCGGCTACTCGTCCACCGCCTCGCCGAAGCGGGCGCCGCGGGCGGTGCCGCCGAGGGCGGCGGCACCGTAGGACCGGGATCCGCCGGTGAGGAGTCCGTCGCCGCTCGCGGGGAGCAGCCAGAGGGCTCCGTCGCCCGCGTTCTCGCCGGGCGCGGCGGCCACCAGTTCGGCGCGGCCGTCGCGGTCGGTGTCGGCGAGGCGCACCTGGGCTCCCCAGGAGTCGTCGGCCTCGGCGGCGCCGGGGACGCCGGGCGTGTTCTGGTCGAAGGACTGCGCACCGGCGCCGGTGAGGCCCTCGCGGGTGCCGCGCAGCAGCCACACGGCGCCCGCGTCGGCGACGGCGCCCACGTCCTCGCCGGGCGCGCCGACGGCCACGTCGGCGCAGCCGTCGCCGTCCACGTCGGCGACGGACAGGTCGGCGCCCCACGCGTCGCCGTCCTCGGCGGCGCCGGGGACGCCCGGGGAGTTCTGCGACCACCACTGCGCGTCGGCGCCGGTGCCCCGGGAGCCGCCCGGACCGTTCTCGCCGCCGTAGTAGACGCCGACCAGACCGCCGGGCGCGTCCGCGTCGCCGGTCGCCTCGTCCACGGCGCTGAGCTGGCCGACCACGAGGTCGTCGTAACCGTCTTGGTCGATGTCGCCGGAGGCCGAGCCGAGTCCGCCGTGCAGGTCGCCGCGGTGGGCGAGGCCCTCGGGACCGCCCGCGTAGTGGGCGGACCAGCCCTGGGCGTAGTCGTCGTCGGGGCTGTAGCCGGAGACGACCAGGTCGGCGAAGCCGTCGTGGTCGTAGTCGCCGGTGGTGAGGTAGGCGGGCTGGATGCGGTGGCCGGTGGAGTGCGGGGTGCCGACCTGCCGCAGGACGCCCGCGTGCCAGGTGAACACGTGCAGGCCGGTCTTCTGGTCGAGCACCACCAGCTGGTCGGAGGCGACGTCTCCGGTGAACCGGGCGGCGGCGACGGCCAGGCCGAAGCGGGCGCCGGCGGCGGGCTGCGCGGCGGTGAGCGAGGCGGCCCGCTCGGCGCCGAGACCGCTCTCGGAGCCGTACAGGACGGTGACCCGGCCGGCGTCGGCGACGCTGCCCTCGTCCTCGCCGGGGGCGCCGATCACCGCGTCGTCGTAGCCGTCGCCGTCCAGGTCGCCGGTGGCGACGGCCCGGCCGAAGCCGTCCCCGGCCTCGGAGGCGCCGGGCACGCCCGGGGTGGACTGGCTGATCGCCTGGACCCGCCCCTTGGGGACGGTGGTGTTCGTTCCGATGCCGTTCGGGGCGCCGTACTGGACGGTGACGTAGCCGGCGCCCTCCTTGCCGTCGACGGTGCCCTCGGGGGCGCCGGTGAGCAGGTCGGTGTAGCCGTCGCCGTCGAAGTCGCTGTTGCGGTCGGCGGCTGCGGTGCCGCCGGGCACGCCCGCGAACGCGGACGGCGCGGCGAGGACGCACGCCGAGGTCAGCAGCAGGAAGGAGGCCGCGGCGACGGCGGCGGAGCCCGCGGTGCGCCGGGTGTTGCCGGTCATGCTGGTCACGCTGGTCATGTCCTGTTCCCCCGTGGGTGGTTGACGGTGTGTCAGCCGCCTGGTCACGGCCGACACGGGGTTCGACCGGCGTACGGCACGGGGGGTTGCGGGGCGGGGACGCGCTGTGACACGGCGGTGACGGACGTTGCGGGACCGGGACGCGCGCGGGGGTCAGCCGAGGGCGCGGTCCAGGTTGACCGCGGCGCTGATCAGGGAGAGATGGGTGAACGCCTGCGGGAAGTTGCCCTGCTGCTCACCGGTGCGGCTGATCTCCTCGGCGTACAGGCCGAGGTGGTTGGCGTAGGTGAGCATCTTCTCGAAGGCCAGCCGGGCCTCGTCCAGCCGTCCGGCCCGCACGAGGGCCTCGACGTACCAGAAGGAGCAGATCGAGAAGGTGCCTTCGTCCCCGCGCAGGCCGTCGGGGCTGGCCTGGGGGTCGTAGCGGTAGACGAGGGAGTCGGAGACCAGGTCCTCGGTCAGGGCGTCCAGGGTGGACAGCCACTTGGGATCGGTGGGGGCGATGAACTTGGCGAGCGGCATCATCAGCAGGGAGGCGTCCAGGACGTCGCCGCCCTCGTACTGCACGAACGCGCCCCGGTGCTCCGACCAGCCGCGGTCCATGATCCGCCGGTAGACGGTGTCGCGGACCTGCCGCCAGCGCAGCAGGTCGGCGGGCAGACCGCGCCGGTTGGCGAGGCGGATGGCCCGCTCGATGGCGACCCAGCACATCAGCCGCGAGTACAGGAAGTTCCGGCGTCCGCCGCGGGTCTCCCACACGCCCTCGTCGGGCTGGTCCCAGTGGTCGCACACCCAGTCGACCAGGTGGCACACGTCGTCCCACTGGCCGCTGGAGATGGGCTGGGCCCACTTGTCGTAGAGGTAGATGGAGTCGATCAGGGCGCCGTAGATGTCCAGCTGGAGCTGGCCGGCGGCGGCGTTGCCGACACGCACGGGCGCCGAGCCCTGATGGCCTTCCAGGTGCGGCAGCTCCCGCTCGGGCAGCTCGGTGCGGCCGTCGATGCCGTACATGATCTGCAGCGGGCCCGAGCCGTCGCGGCAGCCGGGGCTGATGTGCGTGGTCACGAAGTGCATGAACGCCTCGGCCTCGCCGGTGAAGCCGAGCCGCAGCAGCGCGTACACGCAGAACGCGGCGTCCCGCACCCACACGTACCGGTAGTCCCAGTTGCGTTCGCCGCCCAGCTGTTCCGGCAGGCTGGTGGTGGGGGCGGCGAGGATGGCGCCGGTGGGGGCGTAGGTGAGCAGTTTCAGGGTGAGCGCGGAGCGGTGCACCATCTCGCGCCAGCGGCCGCGGTAGCGGGACTGGCGCAGCCAGCCCCGCCAGTAGGCGACGGTGGCGTTGAACTCGTGCTCGGCCTCGGCGAGGGCGCAGCCGCGGGGGGCCACCGCGCCGTCGACCTGGTCCAGGGCGAACACCGCGGAGTCGCCCTCGTCGAGCTTGAAGTCGGCGCGCGCGTCGCGGTCGTCGCACTCCATCGGCACGTTCGAGGTGAGGGCCAGCGACAGGCCGGGGGACTCGAAGAGGATCACGTCGTCCAGGACGCGCAGGGTGTGCGCGGCGGCGCCGTAGTCGAGGCGCGGGGCGACCAGCGCGCGGAAGGGCACGGTGCCGCGGACGCACACGACGCGGCGGATGAGCCGGTGCCGGCCCGGCTCGGCGGCGGCGTCCGTCCCGACCGGCATGAAGTCCTGGACCTCGCCGACGCCGTCCTCCGTGAAGAACCGGGTGATCAGGACGTTGGTGTCGGGGAAGTAGAACTGTTTGGTGCGCACCGGTGCGGCGGCGGCCAGCTCGAAGCAGCCGCCGCGCTCGGCGTCCAGCACGGCCGCGAAGACGCTGGGGGCGTCGAAGGACGGGCAGCAGTACCAGTCGATCGTGCCGTTGGTGCCGACCAGGGCCACGGTGCGCAGGTCGCCGATGAGTCCGTGGTCGGCGATCGGCAGGTAGCGGCGGCCGGGGGCGGCGTCCCCGGGGAACGGCGTCTCGGCCATGGGCGGCCTCCCGATGGGCGGTGCGGGTGTCGGGGCCCGGCTGACGCGGGGGTGCCGCGGGTGCGGTCAGCGTGCGGGCGTGGTCCGTGGTGCGGATTGTCCGTTGTGCGGTTTGTCCCCCTTGCGGGTGTTTTCCAGCTTAAGAGCGAGTGGTTCCGCGTGGGGCGGGCAGGCGCTCCTCACCGCTCCCGGGCGCCTCCGGATGCAGGGTGCGCCGAGGGGGGCAATGGTGAGAGGGTGCCCCGTTCGGCGGCACCGGCACGGATGCGGTCATCCGGACCGAGGAGGAGGCATCATGTCGACATCCACACCTGAAGAGTCCCGGTCGTCGTCCGACGACGTCTGCACCCCGGACGCCCTGCTCCACTCCGCGCCCCCGAGGGATGTCACCCCCGAGGACCTGGTGATGGCGGCGGGCAGGGACGTCACACCGAAGAATCTCGACTGGGCGCGGCAGAAGCTGGAGTCCGAGGGCCCGGCGGCCGTCGAGAAACTGCTGCCCTAGGGCGGTCCGGGGACGAGGGGGACGAACGGGGAGACCGGCCGGGCGGCACGCGCCCGGCCGGTCTCCCCGTCCCGCGGGCCCCGGTCCGGCCGGGGGCGCGGCCCCGGGGGCGGATGCGAGACGGGCGGCCGGGGCCGGCCGCCGGCGGCACGCCGCGGGTCCGCCCGCGGCCGGGGCGGTGCGCCCGGAGCCGTTCGCGGCCGCCACCCCCCGGGCTCACTCGGGCAGGTCGGTGTCGTCCGGCACCACGTGGACCGCCGCTTCCTCCGCGCTCGCCGCTCCCCCGTCGATGCCCACGTCGTCGGCGATCTCCTCCTTGACGGTGTCCGTGTGGACGCCCTCGTCCGGGGCGACGAGGCGGCCCGCTCGGGACGCGCCGGCCTCGGGGTCGACGGGCTCGCCCTCGCCGCCGGGGAGATCGCCGATCTCGTCGCCGGCCGGCGCGGTCACGTCCGGCACCTCCTGGCGGAGCCGTTCGTCGAGGGTCTCGCCCTCGTGCTGCTCGGCGGCGGTGGTGCCGTGCTTGGTGACGCCGAGGGGGCGTTCGGGCGGGGAGTAGCCCTCGTCGAGCATGTCGTCGTAGGTGCGCTCGCCGACCGCGTCCTGCAGGTCCAGGGGCCCGGCGTCCTCCTGCTCCTCGTTGCTGCCGGTGGGCTGGTAGGCGTCGTCCGCCATGGGGGTCTGCTCGGACGGCTGGTCGCTCATGGTGGCCTCCTTCGCGGTTCGCGGTCGGTCCTGCTCCGCGTTTCCCGCAACCGGATCATTAACCCCGCCGGCACCCGCACGGACGTGGCCGCCGGGGGTGGCCGGGCGGCGCCCGGCGGGGAGGTCAGCCGGCGCCGCCGGGGACGACGTAGTACAGCCGTACGGCGTCCAGCCGGGCGGACGGCCAGCCGCGGGTGTAGCCGGGTGGTTCGGCGCCCGTGCGCACCAGCGTGGCGACCGGGGTCAGGCGGGCGGTGCCGGCGATGCCGGCCGCGGTGGTGTTGGCGTTGGGCCCGGACGTGGCGGCCGAGGCGCAGCCGGCGTAGAACGCGATCGGGAGGGCCTCGTGGCCGGTGAGCAGGCAGGGCGGGCGGACGCCCAGGCGGTGCAGCTCGGCCGCGGTGCGGGCCCAGGCGCGGTGGGCGGCCGTGGTGTTGCGGACCGTGTGCACGAGGACGGCCAGCTGCACGGCGAGGTGGGCGGCGATCCCGGCGCAGACCAGGGTGGCGGCGACCGGGCGGCGGGACCGGCGCGGGGCCGTCGCCAGGTGCAGCAGCGCGTCGGCCACGGGGAGGGCGAGCAGGGCGTAGGCGGGCAGCAGGAAGCGGGGGGCCGCGTAGCCGATCAGGAACAGGTACGGGAAGGCCGCGGTCACCGCGCAGGCGAGGGGCAGCGCGGTGGCCGCGGTGCGCCGGGCCCGGACCGCGACGGCCAGCCCGAGCGCGGCGAACAGCGGCAGCAGGCACCACCACAGGACGAGGGCCGGATGGGGCAGGTCACCGGTGCACGGCCGGCACAGGGTCCGCCCGGCGAGGCCGCGCAGCTGGTGGCCGACGGCGAGGTGCCAGCCGAGACCGCCCTGGACGGCCGAGCCGTCGGCCAGCCGGCGCGCCAGGCCGCCGTAGCTGACGTACGCCTCGACGACCCACTCGGCGGCGCCCGCGGCGAGCCCCGCGAGCAGCGCGAGCAGCGCCCGCCGGTGGCGGCGGACCGGGCCGAGGGCGAGCAGGGGCAGCGCCGCCCACACCGCGTCCACCGGCCGCATCCACGCCATCAGCGCCGCACTCGCGGCCAGGCCCGCCAGGGCGAGGCGGTCGGTGCAGTCCGCACCGGCGCGCAGGAAGCACGCGACGGCGGTCAGGGCGCTCACGGCGACCCAGTAGTTGGGCATGGCCTGCGGGCCGTAGAAGAGGGTCACCCACAGGGAGGCGAAGAGGGCGCCGGCGAGCGCCAGGACGCGCGCCGGGAACAGGCGCCGCCAGGCGCGCAGCGCCAGGTACAGGGCGAGGCCGGACAGGACGGCGAGATAGACGCGCAGCAGGGCGGTGGAGGACGACCAGGCGGCGACCGGCGCGACCAGCAGGGAGACGCCGCGGGCGCGCGGTGCGCTGAAGAAGGCGGCCGGTGCGTGCCCGCTGACCTGGCTGACGTACACCGTCTCGTCCCAGCCGAGGCCCATGCCGGGGCGGACGAGGAGGAGCTGGGCCAGGGTGAAGGCGGCGGCGACCGCCGCGAGCGGTGCGGTGCCGCGGGGGCGCGCGCGGCCGGCGGGCGTGACGCCCGGGCGCCGGACGCCGGCGCGTGGGACGTGGGTGCTGCCGGTCATCCTCACCGCTCTTCCCTACGGCCGGGGTCGGGGAAAACACCGTCAAGCTAACCGCCGTGGCCCGCGGCCGCCGGGCGGGTACGGCCATCCGGCCGACGGCCCTACGCGCTGTAAGGTTGGGGCATGGCTGGCACAGGGGCCCGCGGCAGGGCGGAGCGGCGCAGCGCCGGGGAGCTGGAGAGCGAGGTGCTGGCCGTCCTCTGGGCCGCCGAACGGCCGCTGACGCCCGCGGAGATCCAGGCCGGGATAGGCGGCCGGCTGGCGTACAACACGGTGCACACCATCCTCACGCGGCTGTACGACAAGGGGATGGTGCTGCGGGACGCCGACGGGCGGCGCGGGGCGTACCGGGCGGCGAAGAACGCGGCCGAGGTGACCGCCGCGGCGATGCGCGAGGCCCTGGACCGGGGCCCGGACCCGATCGCCGCGCTCCGGCAGTTCGTGACCGGGCTGAGCGCCGAGGAGGAGCGGGCGGTGCGGGAGCTGCTCGCCGGGGGCGACCGCACCGCGCCGTAGGGGTGCGTGCGGGTGCGCGGGTCCGTCCCCCCCCCCCCCCCCCCCCCGGGGGGGCCCGCCCCCCGGGGGGCGACCCACGCCCCGACGGGCGCCGGGAGGCCGGG